>JBJEPR010000139.1:0-51441 GCA_051881335.1 Candidatus Fimenecus sp.
GTAAGGGCAAATCCGCCACGAGAAACCGTGGTTCGGATGATTACCGTTACCCTAAATGCTCTCCCCCGAAAGCCGCAAATTACACCCCGCCGAACCGCCGATTGCGCTTTTCAAATTCGCGCAGCGCTTCGGTAAAATCTTCCTCCGTAAAATCCGGCCACAGAATATTGGAATACCAAAATTCCGAATACGCCGACTGCCACAACAGGAAGTTCGACAAACGGTATTCTCCGCTCGGGCGGATAATCAAATCGGGATCGGGCAGACCGCCTGTATACAGGTGGTCGGAAATCATATCCTCGGTGATGTCCGCCGCTTTGAGTTTGCCTGTTTCGACCTCTTTGGCAATCGCCTGCACGCTGTGCAAAATCTCCTGCCGCCCGCCGTAATTGATGGCGATATTCAAAATCACATGGTCTTTTTTACGGGTGATGCGTTCGCTGTACCCCATCATTTTTAAAATATCCTTCGGAATCCCGCGGCGGTCGCCGATGAAATTGACCTTGATACCCTTTTCCTCGTTCTCCGCCTTGCGCTCGTCAAGCTCGCGCAGGTATTCGCGGAACAAATCCATAATCGCCGAAACTTCCTCGGGCGGGCGCTTCCAGTTTTCGGTGGAAAACGCGTAAAAGGTCAAGCACTCAATGCCGAGGTCCCCTGCAAATTCGCCGATTTTCCGAAAGGTTTTTGCGCCCTCAATATGCCCTTTATAGCGCGGCAAGCCCCGTTTTTGCGCCCAGCGGCCGTTGCCGTCCATAATAATGCCGACATGGCGCGGCAAAACGGAAAACTGCGGTAAATTCTCTTTCTCCATAGCGTTCCTCGGGCGTTAAATCGCCATAATGTCTTTTTCCTTTTCCTCGACCATTTCATCAATGCGCTTGATGAATTTGTCGGTGATTTTCTGCATTTTTTCCTCGCCGTTATGCAAATCGTCCTCGGTGATTTCACTGTCTTTTTTCATTTTTTTGAGTTTGTCGATACAGTCGCGGCGAATGGAACGCACGGCCACTTTCGCTTCCTCGCCGTATTTGCTGACATCTTTGGCAAGTGCTTTTCTTTTCTCCTCCGTCAGCGGCGGGAAAATCAAGCGAATGACTTTGCCGTCATCCTGTGGATTGACGCCGAGGTCGGACGCCTGAATGGCTTTTTCAATGGTGGAAATGGTGCTGACATCCCACGGCTGAATGACCAAAATTCTGCCCTCGGAAACGGAAACCGCCGCCATTTGCTGTACGGGTGTGGGCACGCCGTAATAATCCACGCTCACCTTGTCAAGCAATGATGCGCTTGCACGCCCTGCGCGCATAGTTGCAAATTCGTTGTGCAACGCCGTCAGGCTCTTTTCCATTTTTTCATTTGCGAAATCAAATACCTCTTGCATAAAGTACGCCTCCTGTAATTGCAATATATTTCAGAATTATTTTACGACAGTACCGATATTCTCGCCCTTTGCCGCCCGCACGATATTTTCGGGGTCGGAAAGGTTGAAGACCAAAATCGGAATGTTGTTGTCGCGGCAAAGCGATGCCGCCGTGGAATCCATTACCGCAAGTCCTTTTGCAAGCACCTCGGTGTGCGACAGCGTATCGTACTTCACGGCATCGGCGTATTTGTTCGGGTCTTTGTCATACACGCCGTCCACATTGGTGGCCTTAAAGATAATGTCCGCATCGATTTCCGCCGCGCGCAATGCCGCCGCCGTATCGGTCGAGAAGAATGGGTTGCCCGTGCCGCAACCGAAAATCACCACTCTGCCTTTTTCGAGGTGACGAATGGCTTTGTTGCGGATATACGGTTCTGCAATCTGGCGCATTTCAATCGCCGTTTGCACACGCACCTCTAAGCCGTATTGCTCCAGCGCGTCGGCAAGCGCCAAGGAGTTCATTGCCGTGGCAAGCATACCGATATGGTCGGCACGCGTACGGTCCATATTGCCCGAGCTTCTGCCGCGCCAAAAGTTACCGCCGCCGACCACAAGCCCGATTTGCACGCCGAGCTTTGCGCATTCATTTACCCATTTGCAGGTCTCCTGCACGGTGTTAAAATCAATGCCGTGCCCCTGCTTGCCGGCGAGCACTTCGCCGGACAATTTTAACAGTATGCGTTTATAAACCGCTTCCATAGCTTTCCTCCAAAACGCGTCTGCAAACTGAATTGCAAACGGTATTCTTTATCCCTATTATTTTACAGTAAAAAAGACATCGTGTAAAGAGATTTTTTTGCCGAAAGACAGTTTCTGTCGTCTGATGTTGACGAAACACAAAAAAAAGTATATAATAGTTAAACTTGACACGCGCGGCGGCAAGTTTTGGCCGTCCGTGCCGAAAACAAATCGAACGGAAAGGCGTGTTCTTTTTGGAAACAGCGATGTTTGACATAGAGTTTCTGCAAAGCCATTTCAATTTACAGGGCACTTACCAATCTTATAAAACCTTAAATGACGGGCATATCAATTCTACTTTTGTGGTCGAATTCGCCGACGAAAACGGCGGCACACACAGCTATGTTGTGCAAAAAATCAACACCAATATTTTTACGGACCCCGACGCGTTAATGGGAAATATTGTCGGTGTAACGACCTTTTTACAGAAAAAAATCGCCGCACGCGGCGGTAATGTGCAACGCGAAACGCTCAATTTCCTGCCTGCCGCCGACGGCAAATACTATGCCGAGGACGAAAACGGCAGCTGCTGGCGTTGTTATCACCACATCGGCGAAGTGTATACCTGCAACAATATTGACAGCGAAGAGGTCTTTTATAACGCGGGCACGGCGTTCGGCGCATTTCAGCAGGCGCTTGCCGATTACCCGAGTGAAACGCTCGCGGAGACCATTCCGAATTTTCATAACACCTATTCGCGCTTTTTAGATTTCAAACAGGCGGTGGCAGACAACCTCTCCGGTCGGCGTGACAATGTGCAGGACGAAATTCAGTTTATTCTCGACCGCGAGGCGGATACGCACATATTGCTCGATTTGATTGACCAGGACGAGTTGCCGCTGCGCGTGACACACAACGACACAAAGCTCAACAACATTTTGTTTGACAACAAGACCAATCAGGGCATTTGCATTATTGATTTGGACACGGTTATGCCCGGACTTGCGCTTTACGATTTCGGGGACAGCATTCGCTTCGGCGCAAACACCGCAAGCGAGGATGAAAAAGATGTTTCCAAGGTTTCGTTAAGCCTGCCGCTTTACAAAGCCTATACCGAAGGGTATTTACATACGGCAAAAGACAGCCTTTGGGCAAAGGAAATCGAATACCTGCCGTTTTCGGCAAAACTGATGACGCTCGAATGCGGGATGCGCTTTTTGGCGGACTATTTAAACGGCGACACCTATTTTAAAACCGCATACCCCGAGCACAATTTGGTGCGTTGCCGCACACAGTTAGCACTTGTATCCGATATGGAACGCAAAATGGAAGAAATGCAAAACATCACTGCCGACGCGGCGAAATAAAATTTTCTCCCAAAATAAATTTACGGGACTGTCAAAAGACAGTCCCGTTTTTTGTATGTGTATGGGCAATCCGTTTTACTGCATTGCCGAAACTTCGATAATCTCGCCCTCTGCGTCGGCCTTGACGGTAAAGGTTGCCGTACTGCCGACATTCAACAGTACCACTTTTTCAGCATTGGCAACAGAGACCTTATAAAATGCCGTGTCGCCGTCCAAACGGATATAGAAATAGGTTTCACCGCCCGTCACCACGGAACGGATTTCCGCGACGGTACCGCTGACTTCTTTCGTTACGGGCACTTCAACATTCTCCGTCTTTTCCTCGCCCATTTCGCTGACATCAATATCCACATTCACGCCGTTGCGTGCAAGCTCTGCGGCGTAATTTTCGGTGCATTCCGTCAGATTGTAGCCGGTTGCCACAATCGTGGACTGCTTCACATTGACCATCGCGTACATTTTCACATATTCGCTTGAATCCTTCAGCGCCATAAAGTAGGTTGGCTCGCCGCTGATATTCAACAGCAACGGGAAAGTTGCACGATAGGCATATTGCTGTACCGCGCCCTGTGCAGATGCTTGTGCCGCCGATTCCAACGCACCGGACATTGCATAATACTTGGTTTCCTTGGTACGCTGATTTAACAGAACAAACCCGATAATCGACTGGTCGGAGCTGATAGAGGTCACGCCCGTATACATATACACATCGTCATTGAGCGCCAAATAGTTATAGCCGGAACTGGTAACCTTTACGCCTTCCTGCCCCAAAATGGAGTTGATAAAGCCGCCCGACAGTTTGCCGTAATAATTATACTGCGCGTCCAAAATGTTCGCCGTATATACGCGGTCGAGCCACTGCCATTCTGCATCTGTCACAAAATTGTCTGTGTCAAGCTTCGTCTCACCCGTAAGGGAAGTGGAAACCAGCACCGATTCACCCGTCACCGCGTTGACGACCGCCGCGCCGATAACATCTGTACCACCGAACAGACCGATGGTTTTGTCGAGCACCGGCACAACCCAATACGGATTGCCGTCTTCGTCGATTTCAAAGCTCGGCGAATCAAACATCAGCGTCGGATATTGGAAACGCAAATGGCGCATCAAGTAGCGGTTAAAATGCTCCGAGGGGCTGTATCGCATGCCGTTTTCCAAGCGAATGGCTTCGCCCTCTTGGGTGGTCATATCCACAATAATATAGGCAGGCAAGCCCTCTTTGGTGTTTTTCAGCCACTTAATCACATCGCCGTAGGCGAGCGGCGTGACGCGCACAGGTCTGCCCTGATAGTTGATTTGCGTGGAATACGAGGAAACCACAAACTGCGAAACATAGTCGGACAAATTGCCCAGCGTACGGGTTGCGATATTGGTTGCAGACGCCTCGTCCAGCCGCGGCACGCTCGAAAAGTCGATTTCCGCCACATCTTCGGCAAAATCGCCCTCTTCCACAGTAATCAGCTTGCTGTAAGACTGCGCACGGAAAAAGGTCGCGCCGCAAAGGTAGCCGACCACGCCCACCACCGCAAGCACCGCCACAAGAATAATCGGCACACGCGCACGCTTGCGTACATACGGTCCGTATTCGGGCTGTGTGGGAAGTTTGACGGAGAGTACCGTCAGCACCAAGTAAATAAACAGCACAAACGCAATGTACAAATACAGTTCAACCGCTTTGAAGTTGAGTGCCGGTAACATCAAATAGTAAAGCACCGCGCCCAAAATTCCGGTTAAAATGATATTGATTGCAATTTTTCGACCGGCGTGCTCGGGCGGAATGAAAATATCCGCGACTGTGCTTTTGCCGTCGTCCTTTTTGCCGCCTGTGAAATCCACATTGATAGGCTCCAAAACAACACTTCCTTTATTAAATACTCAGAAACAAAGTTCTGTGTTCAGTATAATATATTCTACGGCAATTTGCAAGGGCTTAAACAAGATATAAAGGGCATATAAAGGTGGCAAAAAACGGATACCGCGTAAAGCAGTATCCGTTTTTCCTTTTCTAAGACATAATGTAAAGCAACGCCATCATCAGCGCCTCATCCGCACCCTCGGATTTCAACAGTAGCAACAGCGAAAACAAAATCGCTTCGTCCGGCTCCTGCAAAACGGTATCCAACAAATTGGCTTTGTGTTTTTGCTCGGCCTGTTGCTTCGTTTTTTCTGTTTCGGGTGCAAAATGCTCCTTGAAGCTCGGGTAAACCAAGTCCCGTTCCTCCGGCAAATTCAGCGGCATTTTGATACGCCCGCTTTTGTGCGGCGGACTTTGCGGCGGTGCCTCCCTTTGCGGGGTAGCGCTTGATATGCCGCTGTGCGCGGTATTGTCACCTGCCAATCCCTGCGCGTTTGTACCCTCTACCGCGCTTTTGGAATACATCTGCATATTGCGCACGCGTTCCAGCGCCTTTTCCTGCATTTGCTGTAATTCGTCATAGGTGTATTCGCGCATATCAAAACAGTCCTTTCAGCAGCGGCAAAGCGTCCATCAACCGCAAAAAGCGCATCGCCTCATCCGCACGCTGGCGCCGTTCTTCGGAAAGCAAGGGCTTTAAGGCGGCAATAAATTTGGTGCGGTCGTCCTCTTGGTTTAACGCTTTGGCAACGGTGGTCAGCATTTTCGCCGTATCCCCGCCGAACAGAGATGCAATCCCGTCTAAGGACGCGTCGGATTTTTCTTTTTTCGGCGGCGCATCGTTTGTTTTTTCGCTGTTCGAGGAAATCAAGCTTTGCGCCACGCCCTTTAAGCGCTCCAATTCCTCGGGACTGACCGAGGAAAGCAATTCACTGATGCTGTCCATTGTCTTCCCCCATCAATTTTTTCAAAAGGCTTTGCGCCTGCGGCGTAGAAAGCAGCTCGCGCGCGGCGTTCTCGTCGTGGAGCACCTTTTCGAGTTTTTCACTCTGCGCGGGGGAAAGCTGTTCTTTCAAATAGTCCTCCGCTTCTTTTTTCGTGCTTTTTTTACGCAATTCCGAAACCATTTTGTCCAAAAAACCGTTATCCTGCATTGCAAACACCTCGTAAATTTGATATACTTATTTTACAGTATGAAAACGAGGCGTAAAATATGATTCGCTTGTTAATTCTTTCGGATGCGCACCGCGATTATCTCTCCCTTGCGGCGGCAATCCGAATGCACCCAGAGGCAGACGCGGTGTTTTTCCTAGGAGACGGAGAAGACGATTTTTACACCAATACGGTCTCCAAGGAATTGGCCAATAAAAAAGTAACCGCAGTCTGCGGGAACTGTGATTTGTACTCCACCTTGCCGAAAGAGGAGCTTGTGCTTTTGGGCGGCAAGCGGATTTTTGCTCTGCACGGGCACACGCGGCAAGTCAAATACGGCTTGCAAATGTTAGAGGAAGCCGCAAAAGAAAAACAGGCGGATTTGGTGCTGTACGGGCACACGCATATTCCGAAAGTGGACTACATTAACGGCATTTATTATTTGTGTCCTGGCAGTATTCGGCAGGGCGCTTACGGGCTTGCCGACATTACGGACAACGGCGAAATTGCCTGTTGGACGGCGAATTTATAAAGTGGGGTGTTTTGTGATATGCTGATTTTTAAAAATGTGCAGGTCATCGGCGAAAAGGAAATTTTCTCCGCCGAGGTAGCGGTGGAGAACGGCAAAATCATCGAAATCGCCGAAAAAATTGACGCGCCCGCCACAGCCGAGGTGATAGACGGCGGCGGCCAATACCTTTCGCCGGGATTTATCGATTTGCATGTGCACGGCGGCGGCGGATATTCCGCAATGGGCGGAAAA
The DNA here is from genome assembly GCA_051881335.1 of Candidatus Fimenecus sp. Lineage (GTDB taxonomy): Bacteria > Bacillota > Clostridia > Oscillospirales > Acutalibacteraceae > Fimenecus. Next base: position 7,242 of record JBJEPR010000139.1, read on the forward strand.
GACGCCGTAGTGAAAATGTGCGAGGCGCACGCGAAATACGGCACGACCTCGATTTTGCCGACGACGCTCGCTGCGCCGATTGCACAACTGAAAACAGCCATTGACGGCATTCGCGCGGCGCAAAGCGCAACGGAAAATGTGCATATTCTCGGTGTGCATTTGGAAGGCCCGTTTTTGTCGCCGCATATGTGCGGCGCGCAAAGTCCCGAAAATATTTTAGTCCCCGCCGAGCACGATTACGAAGATTTACTATCCTACTGGGACGGCATCAAAATCGTCGGTGCGGCACCCGAAACCGACGGCGGCCTGGTGCTCGGCAAAGCCATTCGTGCGCACGGTACTGTCGCTTCGGTTGCGCACTCCACGGCAGATTACGATATGGCGCAGACCGCGTTTCAAAACGGGTACAGCGATGTGACGCATTTATATAACGCCTGCACCTCCTGTCACAAGGTCGGCGTGTTCCGCCACGCGGGAACGGTAGAGGCGGCGTTAGTTAATGACAATGTCACCACACAGGTCATTGCGGATTTACGGCATCAGCCGGCGGGGGTGTTAAAACTCATATACAAATGCAAGGGTGCGGACAAAATGTACCTCATCACCGACGGGCTGGAATACGCCGCGATGGACATACGCGAGGGAGAGGAATTCACCCAGGAAAACGGTATGTCCGTGGTGTACGAAAACGGCGTGATGCTCCTCTCTGACCGTTCCTGCCTTGCGGGGTCGGTTGCGACCTGCGACAAGCTGGTGCGCAACCTTTACAAAACCGTCGGGTTACCGCTCGTGGACTGCGTGAAAATGGCAAGTCTCACACCCGCACGCGTCATCGGTGCGGACAGTCACACCGGCAAAATCGCGGTTGGGTATGACGCGGATTTGCTGTTGTTTGACGATAACATCACCCTTTCTGCCGTATTCGTGAACGGTCGCCGAATCACACCGAAGCGGTAAATTGGGGTTTGTACGCGTAGTGGCGGGTTATTCCCCTGACAGGGGAAATGTCCGCGAATGCGGACAAAAGGGTGCCCGTTTTCGGAGAAAATCCACGCCCGCCCGTGAATTTCGATATCATTTTGCGGAACGGTCAAGACCGTTCCCTACGCATTGTCATTCTGAGCCGTTAGGCGAAGAATCTCGTTGCGTGCAAGGTTTACTTTTTGCTATTGGCGATCCTTCGCTTTGCTCAGGATGACAAATTACCCCTACAAATCCCAATTTATCTTTTTTAATACAGAAAAAATACCACCATAAACACAAAAACACCCTGCCGCAAAACGGCAGGGTGTTTTCGATGTAAAAGACAAACTTATTTGAGTTCGACTTTTGCGCCGACTTCTTCGAGCTTTGCTTTTGCAGCTTCTGCTTCTTCTTTCGGCATAGCTTCTTTAAGGGTTTTGGGAGCGCCGTCAACGAGAGCCTTTGCTTCGCCGAGGCCAAGGCCGGTGATTTCACGGACAGCCTTGATAACCTTAATTTTTTCTGCGCCGACTTCTGCAAGAACAACATCAAATTCGGTCTTTTCTTCAGCTGCTGCCGCGCCGCCTTCTGCGGGAGCTGCAACTGCGACTGCCGCTGCTGCGGAGACGCCGAATTCTTCTTCTACTGCGTGCACGAGCTCGGAAAGCTCAAGAACGGACATTGCTTTGATTTCTTCAAGCAATGCGGTAACTTTTTCAGATGCCATTGTATTTTCCTCCAATATTTTGATAGTTGTTAAAGATTATTCAGCAGGGGTTTCCTCTGCTGCAGGTGCTTCGGCTGCGGGAGCCTCTGCGGGTGCTGCTTCAGCGGCGGGAACTTCCTCCCCGCTCTTGTCAACAACCGCCTGAATTGCGCGCGCAAAAGCGGCAATCGGCGCGTTGAATGCGCTGAGCACGGTAGCAAGCAAGACTTCACGCGACGGAAGCTTTGCAAGACTTTGGAGCTTGTCAAGACCGATAACCTCGTTATCAAGGAAACCGCCCTTCAGATTGAAGCTGTCATTGCTGTCGGCGTATTTGCCGAGAATTCTCGCAGCGGCAACATAATCATCTGCGCTGGTTGCAACGGCAGTGGTGCCTTCCAAAACGCTGTCAAGCGCTGCAAGGTCCGTCCCTTCAATCGCCAAATGAATGAGGGTGTTTTTCGTAACGGTGTACTGCACGCCGGCTTCACGAAGCTCTTTACGAAGCTTGGTGTCGTCTGCAACGGAGATACCCTTGTAATCCACGATAACACCTGCGCAAGCGCCTTCAAAGCGTGCTTTGAGGTCGGCAACCTGCTGTTTCTTCATTTCCAATACTTTCTCACTGGGCAAACGGATTCACCTCCTAAAAGAATTTTTTCGCTTGCTTTATGAGAATAGAAAGCGCCTTTTCCGTAAGACAGAAAAGGCGTGTAAAATCAATATTTCACAACTTTTCCTCGGCAGGCGGACTGTAAGTCCTTACGCAAAACGCACCTGCTGTCTTCGGCAAGCGGATATTATATTAACATTTCAAAGCAGAAATGTCAATACCGTTTTTTACTCAGCCGCAACGGGTGCTGTGCCGAGCTTGTTGGCGTTTACCTTCACGCCGGGGCCCATGGTGGTCGCAACCACGCAGGACTTGATGTACTGCCCTTTCATGGCGGCGGGTTTCGCCTTCACGATGGCGTCCATCAAGGTGTTGAAGTTTTCAGCCAGCTTTTCGGGACCGAACGAAACCTTGCCGATGGGGCAGTGAATGATGTTGGTTTTGTCCAGTCTGTACTCAATCTTACCGGCTTTTGCTTCGGTAACGGCTTTCGCCACATCGGGGGTAACCGTACCGGCTTTCGGCGAGGGCATCAAGCCGCGCGGGCCGAGCACTTTACCGAGACGGCCGACCAAGCCCATCATATTGGGGGCTGCAATGCAGACATCAAAGTCCATCATACCGCCCTGCACCTGTGCAACGAGATCTTCCGCACCGACGATTTCCGCACCGGCTGCTGCCGCTGCGTCCGCGTCCGCACCCTTTGCGAATACGGCAACGCGCACCTGTTTGCCTGTGCCGTTCGGCAGGACAACCGCGCCGCGAACCTGTTGGTCGGCGTGACGGGAGTCAACGCCCAAACGGACATGGATTTCAACGGTTTCGTCAAACTTCGCCGTTGCTGTTTTTACTGTCAGCGCAAGCGCTTCATCGGTATCGTACAGCTTGGTTCTGTCGACGAGTTTTGCGCTTTCCGCATATTTTTTACCGTGTTTCATAACTACGAATTTCCTCCTATAAAGTGGTTAAATCGGATGTTTCCTCCCACAAAGGAGCATCAGTCTTCGACCGTAACGCCCATGGAACGCGCAGTTCCGGCGATCATGCTCATTGCGGATTCCACGCTCGAAGCGTTCAAATCGGGCATTTTTGTTTCCGCGATTTTACGAATCTGCTCGCTCGTGATTTTTGCGACCTTCGTCTTGTTCGGAACACCCGAACCGCTCTCGATACCGCAAGCCTTTTTAATAAGCACAGCTGCGGGCGGAGTCTTCGTTACGAATGTGAAAGAACGGTCTGCATAAACCGTGATAACGACGGGGATAATCATACCCATATCGTTTTTGGTGCGTTCATTGAATTCCTTTGTGAACGCCATGATGTTAACGCCGTGCTGACCGAGTGCCGGACCAACGGGCGGTGCCGGTGTTGCTTTGCCGGCGGGGATTTGCAGCTTAATAAAGCCTACAACCTTTTGAGCCATTTGTTTGCACCTCCAAAATTCGTGGTAGTGGCGGAACAGTTGACTTCGACTGCCCCTCCCACGGCGCGTGTCGCCACACGCCATAAAAAGCGGATTTTCCGCTGATTACCAAAACTTATTCTTTGACCGTTTCCACCTGGTCAAGCTCCAAATCGACGGGCGTTTCTTTGCCGAACATCGAAATGATGACGCGGACGGAATTTTGGTCAGTGTCAATATCATCCACCACGCCGATGACGCCTTCAAACGCGCCGTCGATGATGGTGACCATATCGCCTTTTTCGTAATTGACCTCAACCACGCGTTTTTCAACGCCCAATTTGAGGATTTCCTCGTCCGTCAAGGGAACGGGCTTGCTTTCGGGGCCGACAAAGCCGGTTACGCCGCGCGTATTGCGCACCACATACCAAGCGTCGTCGGTCATTTTGACCTCGTCCGTGTCCTCATTTTCAAAGACTGCGAACTTTACAAGCACATACCCGGGGAAAATTTTGCGTTCCACCTCTTTTTTGGTGCCGTCCTCCCGAATTTCGGTGACGGTTTCGGTGGGCACGCTGACCTCGAGGATTTGGTCATGCATTTTCCGATTTTCCACAACGGTTTCGATATTTGCGGCAACCTTGTTTTCATAACCGGAATAGGTATGCACAACATACCATTTTGCATTTTCTGCCATAGAACGCCCTCCGTTACATACCGAACAGACCGGATATCATTCTGCCTGCTTCGGTAACTGCGGCTTCGGTTTCTCTTTCACTGCCGACCTTTTCGGCAAGATTGATAAGCGCCTTTACGCCTTCGGAAAGACCTGTATCCACAAGCCAAAGGATAACGGCAAGAATGGCAACGACCACTAAAACGACTGCGGTGCTTTTGAGCACGGTTTTACGGTCCGGCCATACGATTTTCTTGCATTCGCCCTTTTCGTCCTTAAAGAACTTGGCAATCGCTCTGCCCATACGGACGAAAATGTTGGGCTTTTTCTCCTTTGCATCTTTCGATGAACCGTTCTTTTTCGCCGCGGTATCTTTCTTTGCTTTTTCAGCCTTCGGTTTCGACTTTGAGGTTTCGGCAGCTTCTTTTTTGATTTCGTCAGCCATAATACTCCTCCGTCTTATTTGGTTTCTCTGTGGAGCGTATGTTTCTTGCAGAATCTGCAATACTTATTCATCTCCAACCGGTCAGGCGTGTTTTTCTTGTTTTTCTTCGTGTTGTAGTTGCGTTGCTTGCATTCCGTGCAAGCGAGTGTGATTTTGACTCTCATTTCGGCACCTCCGTTATTCGCGGTTCACACCGCTTCTCTTAGCCTACCTCAAAAAGCAGGGTACAAAAAAAGAACCCTCTTAGAGAGGTACAAGTACTATACCACACTAAGGGCTGTTCGTCAAGCATTTTTTTCGTTTTTTTATTGGTTTGTTAAAAGCAACCGTCACCGCTTTTATAATGGTATAAATAAATTTAATTTAGCGTAGGGGTCGGCGTCCTCGACGACCCGTTATAGGGGCAGGGGCTTATATGCCCGCCCGTTTGTCATTCTGAGCCGTTAGGCGAAGAATCTCGTTTTGCACATTCTATATTTTATGCTGTTTGAGATTCTTCACTTCGTTCAGAATGACCAATTTAAATATATTATTCCTCCTTTTTTTCTTTCGTTGCTTCCACCTGTTTTTATATTGACTTTGCCCGGATTGTATGTTAAAATTTATTAAATTTGTGCGTATGCGCTATCAATAAAAAGGGGAATTGCAGAATGGAAATATCCGCTTCTCTTGCCGGTCTTTTGGGGCTGGCACCCGACAATATCATCTATGTTGTGATTATGTTCGTGCTTGGGCTGTTTCTCATTGTCAAGGGCGGGGATATTTTTGTGGACGCCGCCACTTGGATTGCGGAAGCCACGGGCATTCCGAAGTTCATTATCGGCGCAACGGTTGTCAGCTTTGCGACCACGCTCCCCGAATTGCTTGTTTCCGCCATTGCCGCCGCAAAGGGGCAAAATGATATGGCGGTCGGCAATGCTGTCGGCTCGGTCACGGCAAATGTCGGGTTGATTATGAGTATTTCCGTTTTGTGTATGCCTGCGATCGTCAAGCGTAAGGAGATTGCGTTTAAAGGCTCTTTGATGATTTTGGCGGTTGCGGCGCTGTTCGCATTTTCCTGCAATCTTGATTTGAATTTGTGGCAAAGCATTATTATGATTGCGATTTTCGCCGTATTTATGGTGGAAAATATTATGTCCGGCAAAAAGTCCATAGGCATCACCGAGGAGGACCGCGGCCCTAAAGCCACGGGCAAGGATATTTTTATCAATGTTACAAAATTTATACTCGGTGCGGCGGGTATTGTTGTCGGAGCGGATTTGTTGGTGGACGACGGCACAATTATTGCCCAGCGCGTCGGTGTTTCGGAAGCAATTATCGGCGTAACGATTATCGCCGTCGGCACTTCGCTCCCCGAATTGGTCACCACCATTACCGCAATCGTCAAAAAACAGTCCGATTTGTCTATCGGCAACATTATCGGCGCAAACATCATCGACCTGACTATGATTTTACCGATATGCGCATTCCTGTCGGGCGGCGCGCTCCCCGTCGGGAAACAATCGGCGTACCTCGATATGCCGATTTGCTTGTTGGTCATTTGCATTGCAATTATTCCCACGCTGATTTTCAAAAAACTCAGCCGTTGGCAGGGCGCGTTGATGGTTTGCATTTATATCGGGTATATCGCCGTATTGGTTACAAATTCCTCTTTTGGATATTTACCTTTTTAGACTGTTTAAAGCGACGGTTTTTACCGTCGCTTTTCTTTTAAATTCGGCAATTATTTTCAGGGGATTTCAGTTGAAATCCACAGTGTAATATGATAAAATTTATTGATAATATTCAGGGCTACGAAAGGCACGGTGTAAAATTTGAAAGCGTATTTGATGTTGGAGGACGGTTCTGTCTACACGGGGACCGCGCACGGAGATTTTAAAGAAACCGCCTGCGAGATTGTGTTCAACACCTCCATGACGGGCTATGTGGAGATTTTAACCGACCCGTCTTATGCCGGACAGGGTGTGGTAATGACCTATCCGATGATTGGCAATTACGGGGTAAGCCGTGTGGATTTTGAAAGTGAAAAATTACAGCCGAGCGCGTTTATTGTCCACGAGCTGTGCGACACGCCCTCGAACTTCCGCTGTGACGGTACAATCGACGACCTTCTGCACGAATATCATATTCCCTGCCTTTCGGGGATTGACACACGCGCGGTGGTCAAAAAGTTACGCGAAAGCGGCACGATGCGCGGCGTGCTGACGGCAGATATTTCCGACAAAGAACGGCTGATGACCGTGATCAAAGCCTTCAAGCAGGACAAGCTGGTGGAAAGCGTCACCTTGCGCGAAAAAATCGTTTTGGGCGAAAACAACAGCGGTGCGAAAATTGCGCTGATGGATTTCGGTACAAAGCGCAACATTGCCAACAGTCTTGTAAAGCGCGGGTGCGTGGTCACACAGTACCCCGCGTGGACAACGGCAGAGGAAATCATCAAAGCCGCACCCGACGGCATTATGCTGTCGAACGGCCCGGGCGACCCGGCGGACTGCGTGGGCATCATCAAAGAAATCAAAAAACTGTACGATTACGGCATTCCGACCTTCGCCATTTGTTTGGGGCATCAGTTAATGGCGCTCGCAAACGGCGGCGAAACCGAGCGTATGAAATACGGCCATCGCGGCGCAAACCACCCTGTCAAATTCCTGCACGAGGACAGAACCTATCTCTCCTCACAAAATCACGGCTATATGGTCAACGGCAAGGGGCTGCCGAGCAACGCCGAAATCAACTGCATCAATGTCAACGACAAAACCGTTGAGGGTATTGTGTATCACGGCAAGCCCGTTTTCACGGTACAGTTCCACCCCGAGGCGAATGCCGGCCCGCGGGATACCTCGTTCTTATTCGACAAATTCATTAAAATGGCGGCGGAGGGCAGATACGATGATTGATAAAAGCATCAAAAAGGTTATGGTTATCGGCTCGGGCCCCATTATCATCGGGCAGGCGGCGGAATTTGACTATGCAGGCACACAGGCTTGCCGTTCTTTGAAAGAAGAGGGCATTGAAGTGGTGCTCGTCAACTCCAACCCCGCCACGATTATGACCGACGGCGACATTGCCGACAAGGTTTATATTGAGCCTTTGACCATTCCGACCTTAACCAAAATCATTGAAAAAGAAAAACCCGACTCCATTTTGCCCACCCTCGGCGGGCAAACGGGGTTAAACCTTGCAATGGAGCTCGACGAGCTCGGTGTGTTAAAGGCGAACGGTGTGCGCTTAATCGGCATCAACGCCTCTGCCATTAAAAAGGCGGAGGACCGCCAGGAATTTAAGGACACGATGGAAAAAATCGGCGAGCCGTGCATTGAGTCTTTGGTGGTACACGATGTCGAGTCAGCTGTGGAATTTTCCGCAAAAATCGGCTACCCCGTCATTGTGCGCCCCGCTTACACCTTGGGCGGCACGGGCGGCGGCATTGCCGACGATGAACAGGAACTGCGCGAAATCTGTGCCAACGGCTTGCGCCTTTCGCGCGTGACCGAGGTTTTGATTGAAAAATGCATTGCAGGCTGGAAAGAAATCGAATACGAAGTGATGCGCGACTCCAAAGGCAACTGCATCACGGTCTGCAATATGGAAAACTTCGACCCCGTCGGCGTGCACACGGGCGACTCTATCGTTGTAGCACCCAGCCAAACGCTGATGGATAAGGAATACCAAATGCTGCGCTCGTCCGCGCTCAATATCATTACGGAATTGGGCATTGAGGGCGGTTGCAATGTGCAGTTCGCACTGCACCCCGACTCGTTCCAATACGCGGTTATCGAAGTAAACCCCCGCGTGTCGCGTTCGTCGGCGCTCGCTTCAAAAGCGACGGGTTACCCGATTGCCCGCGTCGCGGCAAAAATTGCGTTGGGATTAGGTCTGGACGAAATCCCCAACGCCGTCACGGGAAAAACCTTTGCCTCGTTTGAGCCGGCACTCGACTATTGCGTGGTGAAATTCCCGAAATGGCCGTTTGACAAATTTGTCACCGCCAAACGCACCCTCGGCACACAAATGAAAGCCACGGGCGAAGTGATGGCGGTTGCACGATCGTTTGAAGCGGCACTGCAAAAGGCAATGCATTCACTCGAAGAAAACCGCAAAAGCCTGTTGTATGACGATTTGATTGCGAAATCCAATACAGAATTGGAAGCACTTTTGCAAAATGTGGACAACACGCGCATTTATGTGGTTGCCGCGGCGATTTACAACGATATGCCGCTTGAAAAAATCCACGACATCACCAAGATTGACATTTGGTTTTTGCAGAAAATCAAAGTGATTGTCGATATGGAAAAACTGCTCGCGACAGGTTGCTGTGACCGCGATACGCTTTTAGAAGCAAAGCGTTTGGGCTTTACCGACGATGTGATTGCGAAAAATGTCGGCGTGACCGAAGCCTCGATTAAAAACTTACGCAAAATGTGGAAAATTCAGCCGAGTTTTTCGGTGGTGGATACCTGCGCGGCAGAATTTGCGGCGCAAACGCCCTACTATTACTCGGATTACTGTATTGAAAACGAAGTGGACACCACCAAAACCAAAAAGAAAATTATGGTTTTGGGCTCAGGGCCTATCCGCATCGGGCAAGGCATTGAATTTGACTACTGCTCGGTGCACTCGGTTTGGGCGCTCAAAAAAGCGGGCTGTGAGGCGATTATCGTCAACAACAACCCTGAAACCGTTTCCACGGACTTTGATATTTCGGACAAGCTGTATTTCGAGCCGCTGACGCCCGAATATGTTACGAATATTGTGGAAATGGAAAACCCTGACGGCGCAATCGTGCAATTCGGCGGGCAGACCGCGATTAAACTTACAAAAACACTCAACGATTTGGGCGTGACCATTCTCGGCACGGACGCCGACCATGTGGACGCCGCAGAGGACAGAGAACGCTTTGACGAAATTCTCGAATACTGCGACATCGCGCGCCCGAAAGGGCAAACGGTCTTTACGACAAACGAAGCGCTCGCCGCGGCGCACAGCCTCGGCTACCCCGTTTTGGTGCGTCCGAGTTATGTTTTGGGCGGGCAAGGCATGCAGATTGCCGCAAACGATGAAGACATCACCGAATTTATGGATATCATTACCCGCACCATTCCCGACCTCTCCGAACACCCCGTTTTGGTCGACAAATACTTAATGGGGCAAGAGGTGGAAGTGGACGCGATTTGCGACGGCAGGGATATTCTAATCCCCGGCATTATGGAGCATGTGGACCGCGCGGGCATTCACTCGGGCGACTCGATTTCCGTGTATCCGGCGGTAACACTGTCCCCAAAGGTGCAAAAAACCATTGTCGATTACACCAAACGCTTGGCGTCGGCACTGCATGTTATCGGTATGATGAACATTCAGTTCATCGTGTTGCACGAAGAGGTTTACATTATCGAGGTAAATCCGCGTTCGTCGCGCACTGTGCCCTACATCAGCAAGGTGACGGGCATTCCCGCCATTTCGCTTGCCACGCGCGCGATGCTCGGTGAAAAAATCGCGGATATGGGCTACGGCACGGGGCTTTACAAAAACAGCGGCTATTACGCCATTAAACTGCCCGTGTTCTCGTTCGAAAAGATTATCGGCGCAGACACCTCCTTGGGTCCTGAAATGAAATCCACGGGCGAAGTGCTCGGCATTTCGCAAGATTACAACGAGGCGCTCTTAAAAGCGTTTGACGGCGGCGGCGTCTCTTTACCGAAAGACGGCAAGATCATTGTCACCGTGCGCGATAAGGACAAGGCGGAAATTTGCGAAATGCTCAAAGAATTTAAAGATTCCGACTTTAAATTCTACGCCACACCCGGTACGCGTAAAGCGCTTCTTGCGGCAGGTATCAACGCGAAACCCGTCAACAAGATTTCCGGCGAAAGCCCGAATATTCTCGATATGCTGAATGCAGGCGATGTGTCGCTGATTATCAACACCCCGACACACGGCAGAATTCCCGACCGCGACGGCTTTAAACTGCGCCGCATTGCCGTGGAAAGCGGCACTTCGTGCTTAACCTCGTTAGATGCGGCAAAGGCACTGATGCAAAGCACCTTTATTGTGCCGAGCGACAAAATGTCATTAACTGATATTGCCACCTTGCAGGTGAAAAAGTAAACGGATAAATCCGCATAAACAGAGCAACACCCCGCAAAATTCCTGCGGGGTGTTTTTTACGATTTTGTTAGTTAAAAATTATCTATTTATGATATTTCCCGCCATTGGCAATTTGAAATGCGCGGTACAGTTGTTCCAATAGCATCACCCGCGCCATTTGGTGCGGAAAGGTCATTGCAGACATGGAAAACCGAAAATCAGACTGTTTTTTGAGTTCGGCCGCCAGCCCGAACGAACTGCCGAGCACGAATACAAGATTACTGACGCCGTCTACGGCAAGGGTAGATATTTTTTGACTAAACTGTTCGCTGGTCATCTGTTTACCCTCAATGCACATCGAAAACACATAGGCATTTTGCGGGATTTTCGCAAGGATAAGTTTTGCCTCCGCCGCAAGAGCTCGGTCAATTTCGCTTTGTGACGGATTTTCGGGCAAGCGTTCGGGCGAAAGTTCTACAATTTGCAGTTTGCAAAACGCGCAAAGCCGCTTTTCATACTCGGCGGCAAACTCGCGCATATAGCGTTCTTTCAGCTTCCCGAGGGCAATCACCGTCACCGTAATCACAGCCACACCGCCTTTTCATCCCAAACGGGCTTTGCCACGCGCAAATCGAAATCCGCGTTTTCCACTGCACCTGTGGCGGCAAGCTCCGACGCCGTCACGCGGTAGGCAAGTGCCGGCAGATTGTTTTGCTCGCTCAAATGCCCCAAAAACAGGTGCTTTGTACCGTTTTTGACCAATTCGCACGCCGTTTCAGCACAAACCTCGTTACAAAGATGCCCCCGTTCGCCTAAAATCCGTTTTTTCAGCGGATAAGGATACTGCGGATTGTTTTCGAGCATCCGCACATCGTGGTTGGATTCGAGCAACACCGTTTCACAACCCGTAATCGCCGCACGCACCGTGTCGGTCATCACGCCGAGGTCGGTGGCGATTGCCACGCGTTCTCCGCTTTCCGCCGCAATCACATATCCACAGCTCTCGCGGGCATCGTGTGAAGTACGAAAGGACTTGATAAACAAAGAGCCGACCTCTGTTCCCTGCTCGCCGAGGGCGTAGGCGTCAAATTTGCCGTTGAGAATTTGCATTTCGTCGAGCGCTTCCAAAGTGCCGCCGCTGGCATACACCCGCGTGCCGTATTTCGAGGCAAACACCCGCAAACCGTTGATGTGGTCGCTGTGCTCGTGTGTGACGAACACTGCCCGAATGCTGTCGGGCGATACGCCGATATTGTAAAGCGCCGCTTCGGTTTGGCGGCAGCTTTTTCCTGTATCAATCAAAATGCCGCCGTCGGGTGCGCCTATGTAAATGCAATTTCCTTTGCTGGAAGAAAACAAGGGACAGAATGTAGTCATAAATTATCTATTCTCCGAAACGCGGCAACGCGCCGCAAATTTTGCGCCTTAATCCGGCAAAATGGAATTGGTGGTGATATACTTCACACCGCAGTCCATCATGGTTTTGAGCAGTTCCGCGCTGTCCACCGTCCAGCACGCCGCTGTAAGCCCCGCTTCGTGCACCTTTTGAATGGCCTCGGGGCGCGGGGCATTGTACTGCGCGCAAAACGCAATGCCCGCATTGCCGCAGGACTTCGCCTCTTGAATCCGCTTGTCGTTTATGTAGTTAATCAAATACCACATTTCCAGGTTTTTGTCTATCGCATACAGCGCGCGAAGCACCGAAATGTGGAACGAAATGATAATACAACTTTCAACGATGTCGTTTTTCACGAGCATTTCATAGAGCGACTGCATTTTTTCGGTGCGTGTGTCTTTGACTTCAATCATCGGACGGCAACCGTATGTTTTGCAAATGTCTATGTATTCCTGCAAGGTGCAGATGTGCGCGTCGGGGTATTTGTCAATGTTCGCGCCGTTAATCATCTTCTTTTTGCGCATTTCTTCGTACGAATAGTCCTTCACATCGCCCGTGCCGTCGAACATCGTTTTTATCGGTCCGTCATGCAAAACCACCCAAGTGCCGTCGGTGGTACAATGCGTGTCGCACTCCAAGGCGTAAAAGCCCGCTTTGCCGCCTGCCGTGAAGGCCTCGGCGGTGTTTTCCGGGTAAATTGCCGAAAGTCCGCGGTGTCCCGTCAGGTGGATTTCCTGCTCGTTATTCGGTACAAGGGCGGAAAAATGCTTCAATTCCTTCGGCTGGATTTTTTGATGCCGCATACAGCGATACACCACGCCGCCCAAGGGCGTAGAGCCGATAGCGGCAACCGTTGCCATTGCGAATTTTTGCCCGTAATTACCCATACAAACACAGTCCTTTCAACAAAAATTGTTTCAGAATTTCACAGTCAGTATACTACAAAAACGAAAAAAAGTAAATTTACTTTGTCAGCAACGCTTGAATGTCCTGCAAACGGTGCTTACAGTCACGCATACCCTCATTGTAACAGCGCTCCAGTTTGTCGGTATCCGTACCGAATTTATCCACGGGGAGCGCGTATTCGGGCGCAAGCACCACGGCTTTGCCCTCGTCCTGCAATTCGTAGCAGCGTTTCAGCGATGCATTATAAACCGTATGGCGGTTGTCGAGCGTTTCAATCACCTGCGGATACGCTTTGAGAATTCTGGTATACGCCGCGCGAATGCGCTCGGGTTCTTTGACAAAGCCGCGCGGACGCGTCAGCACAACGACCAAACGGTCACAGCCGTCTGCGAGCGCCTTTTCCACGGGAATAGAGTCCGATGCACCGCCGTCAAAATATTTTTTGCCTTCAAATTCTACGGGCGGTGTGAACATTGGCAATGCCGCCGAGGCTTTCATCACGGTGAAATCCTTGCCGACGATTTTATCTTTGCCGAAATAGACCGCCTTGCCCGTTTCGACGTCGGTCACCACGGTGACAAATTCACTTTTGTCCGCGTGGAATGCGTCATAATCGAACGGGTCCAATTCCTGCGGAATGGTATCGTAAATAAAATCCAATCCGAATACAGAATGCTTATGCAAAATGGGGTCTAACCCAATATAACGCTTGTCGCCGACATACTGCGTATCAACGCGGTAGCCGCGGCCGCGTTGCCCGGAAATATAGGAAGCGGCATTACCCGCGCCCGCCGATACGCCGATGATATAGTCGAAGTGTATGTCGTTATCCATAAACACATCGAGTACGCCCACGGTGTAAATCCCGCGCATACCGCCGCCCTCAAGCACCAAGCCTGTTTTCATATTTACAGCACCTCTTTTAAAATTCTTGCCGTTTTTGCAAGCGGCAACCCCACAACATTCAAATAATCTCCGTCAATTTTTTCCACGAACAACGCCCCGCGCCCCTGTATACCGTATGCCCCCGCTTTGTCCAGCGGCTCGCCGCTTTGCACATACGCGTCGATTTCCGCGTCGGTCAGTTGGTAAAAGGTCACGCGCGTTTGCGCATAAAATAAGAATTCCCGTTCGCCGTCTGTAATATACACGCCGGTAAACACGCTGTGCGTGCGCCCCGAAAGCGCACGCAGCATTTCTTTTGCGCCGTTTTCGTCTTTCGGTTTCCCCAATATCCGATTGTCAAGCACAACGACCGTATCGGCGGCAAGCACAACCTCGTCTGCCGCACGAAAAACAGCGCGCCCCTTGCGCTGTGCCAATATTTCGACCGCCTCCGCGGGCAAAACGCCTGCGGACAGGGTTTCATCGGTATCGGCAACGCGTTTTTCAAACGAAAAGCCGCCCTGTGTGAGGATTTCCGCACGGCGCGGCGAATTCGATGCCAAAATCAGTTTCATTTTGCCGCCTGCCCTTTTATAAGATGATAGGTTTTTAAAATCCCGACCTGTGTTTTGCTGTCGCGGATTTCGTTGCGCATTACCATTTGGAACGCTTCTTCGAGTGGAATGCGGCGCACCTCTAAAAACTCGTCCGCGTCCAAATGCTGTTCGGAGAAAGTCAATTTTTCCGCCAAATACATATGGATTATCTCGCCGCAGTAGCCGGGCGTTGGGTAGAGCTTGCCGAGGTCACGATACCTTTCCGCCGCAGCGCCCGTTTCTTCGAGCAGTTCGCGCTTGCCCGCTTCGAATGGGTTTTCGCCGTATTCCAATTTCCCTGCGGGCAGTTCCAAAACCGTTTCCATATACGGATAGCGGAATTGCTCGACAAACAGCAATTCTTCTTTTGCCGTCAATGCCGCCACGCACACGCCGCCCGGGTGCTCTATCACTTCGCGCAGTGCCGTTGTCCCGTCGGGCAATTCTGCGTCATCGACGCGCAAATTGACGATTTTGCCGCGATACAGATAGTCTTGTTTTAAAGGTTTTTCGGTAAAATCCATACTAAATGAAAACTCCTTTGCATAGATATGAAATAGGACAACCGCTGTCCGTTCGGAAAATCAAAAAAGAAAGAAGTGCTTTTAAAAATGCAAATTGATTTCGTGCCGTTTACATATGCACAGTCGCAAAAGCTGCTTGCAGAACTCCAAAGCGCCTATCCCTTTGCCGAATTTTCGGTGTTCGGCAGGACCGTCGCAAAACGCGGCATATTCTCCCTCACGCTCGGCGAGGGTACGGATACTGTCCTGTTTTTGGCAGGACTGCAAGCCGAAGACACCGCCGCGCCGCTTTTGATGTATCGCTTTTTCTCAAGGCTTTGCGCCGCCTATTCTTCGGACGGAAGCCTTTGCAATGTGCAAATCCGCCGTTCGTTGCAGGGGCGAAAAATCACCGTTGTGCCGTGCGCAAGCCCCGACGCATTTGAAATTCGCCGCTACGGCGCGTTAGGCGCAGGGTGCTATGCGGGGCTTATTTCGCGCGCGGCAGGCAACACCTTTGAAAACTGGCGCGCCAACGCGCGGGGCGTTAATATCGCGCACAATTTTGATTTTCACCATCAAAGCGTATTGCTGGATACCGCCGCTGACCGCCCTTCCCCGTTTGCCTATGCAGGTCCCGCCCCCGAAAGCGAGGCGGAAACGGGCGCGATTGTGCGGCTTTGCCTGCGGGAAAGCTTTCGCCACAGCGTCCTGTTAGAGGGCTTCGGCAGACACTTTTTTTGGTCGGGCGCGGAGGGGTGCTTTGAAAAAAATGAAATCCCGCTGACCGCCAAGGTATTGGCAGGCGCGGCGGACTATACCCTGTCCAAAAAAGAGGAAACGCTTCGCCACGGCGCGTTTCCCGAATGGTTTTCCACGGAATTTCACCGTCCCGCATTTACCGTCGCAGCGGGAAACTGTCCGCAAATCCAAAATCAGGCGGAATTCGACGAAGTCTACCGCGAAATCGAGGAAATGCTGGTGCTGTCGGCAATTTTATGATTGCCCGTACGCCTTTACAAGCGTTTTGTAATGCTGCCCCTTTTCCTCAAAATTTTTATAGACATTGTAACTCGACGCTGCGGGGGAAAGTAAGCAGATTTTGCCTGCGGCGGTGTATTCGTAAGCCAGGCGCACCGCTTCGTCCAAATCGGCGGCAGCAATGCAGTTTTGCGGTGCTTTTGCCTGCTGTAATGCCGCGACAATCGCGTGCCCCGTTTCGGGCGTGCCGAGAATATTGCGTATCGAACTGTGTTTCAGGTCTTCCACAAAGCCGCTGTAATCAATGCCGCGGTCTTTGCCGCCGATAATCAGCGTATCCACGGTTTTGAGCGCTTCTACCGCGCACAGTACCGCGTGCGGAATGGTGGCAATGCAGTCATTGTAAAAGGTAATGCCTTTATATGAACCGACCTTTTCCATACGGTGCTCTATCCCCTCAAATGTATGCACGGCGGTTTCGCAGTCCGCGTCCGTCGCGCCGAAACGCTTTGCGGCGGCGCGGGCAAACAGAACATCCTGATAATTATGCGCACCTGCCAAATGCGCATTTTCAACGGAAAACGGTACTACTTCGTCGACACAAATACCGACTTTTTCGGACGGCACGGCGGACAAATCCACAAATTGTTTGAGCCCCTGCGTACCATTATATAAAAACAAATCGCCACTTTTTTGATACAGTGCGATATGCGATTTTGCGCGCACATACCCTTGAAAGCCGCCTTTGTAATGCTCCAAATGCTCTTCGTACAAATTCGTGAGCACCGCCACCTCAGGCGAAGCGTGCGTAAATTCGAGTTGATGTGAGGACATTTCGATAACGGCAACCGTGTCGGGCGTCAAGTCCTCAAGCGCCTCAAACACGGGCACGCCGATATTGCCGATCAGACGGCAATCTTTCCCCGCGGCTTTCAGCATACGGTAAGTCAGCGTAGAGGTTGTGGTTTTCCCTTTGGAGCCCGTAATGCCGATTTTGTGACAATTTGCAAACCGCAAAAACAAATCCACCTGGCAGGTGACCTCGGTGTTGCCGCCAACTTCGACCTCTTTAAACGAAATGCCCGGACTTTTCATCACAAGCGAAAAATCGTTGATATGCTGTAAGTAATCGTCTCCGCAAAGGCACGCGGTATAAGCGTCCGGCGGGGCGATTTCGTTTTTGTCGGCAATCGTCAGGGGCATTTCGGGAAAATAGGTTCGGATATACCGAAAGGTGGATTGCCCCTCGCGCCCGAAGCCGACCAATAAGACGGATTTGTCACGGAAATATTCAGCAATCGGCGGATACATATTCGTACATCTCCTTCACGGCCTCAAAGAATTCGTCGGGCACATTGTTTTTGGGGTTGTATTCCAGCAACAGATTTTCGCCCGTATATTCCCCCGCTGTCTCGGTAAAATGCTGTAACAAAACGGGAAGTTTTTTCCCCTCGGCGCGGAATTTTTCCACGGTTTTATGCAGTGCAAACACAATTTCCGACACCGTGCCGACGCATTCAAAGGGTTTCACCTCGGAAAAGCCGCACAGCCCGTCAAAATCCGAAAGTAAATCCCCGTCATCAAGCATATTCGCGCCGAAAAGCGCGCAAAGGCGGTCATACGGAAGAAACGGCGACAAAATCGAAAAGACAAACAGGCATTTTGCACATTTGCCGCACCAAATATTTTGCTTACTGCCGCGGTTGCAGCTGCGGAAGGTTTCGTGATACTGTGGGTAATCGGCGAACTGCTTGGCAATCTGCAATTCCGAAAACGGGCGCAGTAAACTGAAATAGCGAATGTCGGGCACCAAATTGCGCTCGGCGTATTTCGAAAAATCACATTCAAACGCATAGGATTTGGAATACTGATGATTGACTTCTGTCCCCGCGATGTTCGACTCATTCGCGCTCGACTCGTTCGAGAGCACAATATCCCGTGCGCCGACCAAATACGCGCAGTAGAACGACAAAAACGCCACAATCGCCGAAAACGGCGTGTGCCCGTTCAAAAAGCCCTCTTGATTTAAGCGTAGTAAATTTTTATCTATCGTGCGGTAGGTGCGGACAATCGCGCTGTCCGTATAGCCTGCCGCGTGTACGGTATCGGTGCGCGCAGGCTGGTCATTCACGGTGAAAAACAGGTTTTTTTCTTTCTCCCCGCGCAAAAGCTGTGCGGTCACGCAACTATCCTTACCGCCGCCGACGGGAATGATGTGTATCCCGCTTTGGTTATAATCCCCCAAGGGACGCGCCTCGGCTTCTTTTTCACAGACAATTTCCATAAAATCGTCTTTGTCCGCTTCAATGTCGTTGATGTAGAAAAATTCCGAAAGTCCGCGGAAATACAGCCGTTTCCAAAAGCGAATATCCCAGTCGGACAAGTACCCGCATTGCACCTTGACCGTTTTCGGGCACGCCGCTTTCCAATAACTGATAAGCTCCACCATTCCGAGCGAAAACACCACCGCCTGCGCGTCGGGAGAAGCGGGGTCATTTAAGATGTGTAAGTTTTCCGTTTCGATTTCAGTGGACGGCGCAAAGGCACAAAGCCCGTCAATCGAAAAATGAAAGGTCAGCCGAACACGCGTGCCGATTTTTTCAATTTCATAGCGTTCATAAGTAAAAGTGGGATATGTTTTTCGCAGTTCTGCAAAGGTTTTTTCCGCCATAAAATCCTCCTGCGTATGAAAATCAATCAATAGTATATTATACGATTTACACCGAAAAAAAGCAAGGCGTGGCATAAAAATATACATATAAAGGACAGTGCTCTCCGAATTTGTCGGTTTTTGCACCGTCTTTTTTCGGAAATTCACAAAAAGTTAATATACATCTGTATAATGGGTAAGGTAAGGAGTGGAACGCCGTATGTTTGACATTTTGGTCGCAGAGGACGACTTTAAACTCAATCGGATATACTGCTCGGCATTGCAGGACGCCGATTTTCATACCTTTGCCGCCTATAATGGCGAGGAGGCGATGGAGCTGATTGCCGAACATCCGATGGATTTGGTAATTTCGGATATTATGATGCCCGGTATGGACGGCTATACGCTCACGAAATATTTGCGGAAAGAATACCCCGAAATGCCGATTTTGATGATTTCCGCCAAAGAGGGGTACGAGGATAAGCGGGACGGTTTTTTGGCAGGTATTGACGATTATATGGTCAAGCCCGTAGATTTAAACGAAATGCTGTTGCGCGTACAAGCCCTTTTGCGCCGTGCGAAAATCGTCACTGACCGTAGGCTCACCGTCGGAAACACGGTACTGCGGTATGATTCATATTCTGCCGAGTTTGACGGCAAAACCGTGGATATTCCGCAAAAAGAATTTTTGGTGCTTTACAAATTGATGTCTTACCCGGGCCGTACCTTTACACGGCGGCAGTTGATGGACGAATTTTGGGGCTGGGAGAGCGACTCGGAGGAACGCACCGTCGATGTGCACATTAACCGCTTGCGCGAACGGCTGCACGATTGCCGCGATTTGCGGATTGACACTGTACGCGGACTCGGATACAGAGGGGTAAAGCTATGCGACTGAGCAAAATTAACCGCGCGTTTCGCCGCACGACATTCTTGGTTTTCCTGGTACTGTGCGCTTTGGTTCTGCTGTTTCTGTTTGTAGTACTTTTACTGATGCGCACCAGCTTCGTCAACATTGAAATTATCAGCAACAATACCGCTTTAATTGTGGTTTGCGTGGCTATTTTTCTGCTGATTGTCAGCCAAGGTGTTGCCATTTTTTGGCGATACCGCATTACAAAACCGGTTGAATCTATTTCCGCCGTGATGGACGAAGTGGCCAAAGGCAATTTTGATGTGCAGATTGACACCGCAAAATTCCACGACGAAATCCACGACCTCGGCGAAAATCTCAACAAAATGATTTTGGAACTGCAAAGCATCGAGGTCATGCGTTCGGATTTTGTTTCCAATGTTTCGCACGAATTCCGCGCGCCGCTGTCTGCCATTCAAGGTTATGTCACCCTACTGTCCAACCCTTCGCTGTCCGACGAACAGCGCAAAGAGTATTTCGCCCTGCTGTCCGAATCTACCCGTGACCTTTCGGGGCTTGTAGACAGCGTGTTGAAGCTCTCGCGATTGGAATCGCAAAACATTGCGCCCAAATCCGCGCCGTTTCGTTTGGACGAACAGCTTCGGCGCGTTGTGTTGCTGTTTGAATCGCAGTGGGCGCAAAAAGAGATTGATTTGGAGTTGGACTTGCCCGAATACACCTACACAGGCAATGCGGAACTGCTGCATCAAATCTGGACAAACCTGTTCGGCAACGCCGTGAAATATACGCCGCCGCACGGCAAAATCGGTGTGCGGCTGTTTCCGGAAAGCAACGGCGGTGTTCGGGTTGAAATCTCCGACACAGGTATCGGAATGAGCGAAGAGGTAAAATCTCATATTTTTGAAAAATTTTATCAAGGCGATGCCTCGCACCGCGCCGTCGGGAACGGGCTGGGGCTGGCTTTGGTGCAAACCGCCTGCCAACTGACCGGCAGTAGCGTCTCGGTGGAAAGCACCGAGGGCGTCGGCAGTACCTTTACCGTGCGCCTGCCGTAAAAATCGTATATAAACAGCAGGGATTTCCCGAAAAGGGAAATCCCTGCTGTTATTGCTTCTCTGCTTCATATCGCATCGGCGTGTAGCGTATGCCGTTTGTCACTTGTTCCCCGTCTGTCGGCGCAAAGCCGAGACGACGGTAAAATTCCACTGCATACGGCGAGGAATTCACCGTGAAAATCGGGATTTCATAGGTTTCTCGCATCGTTTCGAACAGCTTTCTGCCGATTCCCCTGCGGTGGTATTCGGGTTTTACAAAAAAATAGCCGATATGCTGCGGCGCGCGCACGGCAAGCACACCGACCAATGTGTTTTCGTCAAACGCACCGTAAAACTCCATTTGCCGATTTCGCTCGCCGTCCTGTAAGGCGGCCTGAAATTCCCGTATGCCCTCTTGCGTGTATTCCGGTGCTTCAAACTGACAAAATACCGTCCAACACAGTTCCAACGCCGCGGGCAATTCCGATTGCAAAAGGCGGCGAACCGTAACCACCGCGCCGATGCGGCAAAACTGCACGGTTTGGTTTTTTATGGAGATTTTTTCAACCTGCCAGCCGTATTGTTTCAGTTCTTTTTTGTACTGCAAAAAGGAGTGATCTATCGGCACGCCTGCAATTTTTTCGATTGTATCGAAGGAAAGTCGGATTTGCACAGCGGTTTGCGCGGCAATATATTGCCATAATATTTCGTATTTTTGCATAGGTTCTCCTGCTTTAAAAAGGGTTGTTATTTACAGAGGGGCAAGCCCCCTCCATTTCTTTTTTCTTTTTCTCACAAGCTACAGGTCTTTGCCTTTTTGAATTGGCACGATGCTTTCTGCAATCAGCTGTCAAAAAAGAGGTGAATATCGACAATATCCAGTGCGTTCAGCGCAAATACCGCGCCGGCAGACACCAAAACAACGCCTCACAAAATACTGCTGGCTTTTTTCAAAACCATTCTCTCTTTTGAATTATAAGGTTGCAAAGATTTTTGTGCCTTTGGTTTTCAGCCAACGAATCAGCACCGCCGAAGTGACAGCAAGAACGCCCGTACTGATGGCAAGAAATGCAATCGGCGAAAGGAAATTCCGCACGGCGTAATACAGCACGCCGAACGCAAGTACAACGACCCAGCCGCCGAACAAAGCGAGCATAACGCTCATACTTTGTTTAATGGGCACAATTTCGTTGGTCCAAGTGAGATTGGGCATTTTGAGGTTGAAAAATAACCCCGCCAGCGCCGTAAGCCAAACAAATGCCACAACCGTTACAAGCAATAAAAGACTTTCGCCCCACTGCAATCTGAACACCCATTCCACCGCGAGCGTCAGCAAAACTGCGGGCGGAAGCGTCAGCCACAAATGCAGTTTCAATTTTGCTTTTAAAGGCTGAAAGGGCGTTATGGGCAAAACCTGCGCAAGCCAAAGATTTTTGCCCTCCAACGAAACGGAGGGGGCGGTCATATCGCACATCGAGGTTATCATACAAACCGCCGCCGCGCAAAACAAGGGCATCAGGTCAAGATAGCCTTCAAACATTCCGTAAATCATTTCGCGAAGCGCCGCGCCTTTTATCAGCAGTGCCACCGCGCCCACAAGCATAAACACGATACCCAATCCGCAGTTGAGCATATAGGTAGGACTGCCCAAAAAGCGCCGCAATTCTTTTTGCAGTAATGCGCTGTCGGCTGTACCGCGTTTGGCAGCCTTTTCTTTGTATTTTGCCTTGGCCGCACCGCGGTTGACGGTTACGAATTTTAAAAAGCTGTGGGAAAGCACAAACCACACCAAAGCGAACAGTGCCGCCATAATCGCCGTAAAAATCAACATCGAAACGGCACTGCCCTCTGCGGCACGCCCCATACAGTAAAACGGATACAAAATGCTTTTGACGCTGTCCGCCGCTTTTTGGGGATTGGCAAGGATGATTTCCAGCATTTTATACGCCTTTGCATATAAATAATAGTACGCCGCCAAAAAGCCAAGGGATAAAATCACCGTAACCACATTTTTCCGTTTCAGCTTACTGCTGACTGCCGCGACCACATACCCCAAAAGGCAGGAAAGCGTCAGCACGAACACCGACAGAACGAACGGAGAAAGCACCGCGAACACCCCGCCGAGCACCGTTCCCTGCCCACTGACAAACAGCACAAGCACGGTGGGAATCATTACAATCAGTTCGTACATCAACCCCATCAAATACACACCGAGCAGCCGCGCCGACAAAATTTTCGTAGGCGGTACGGGCAAAGACAGCAATAAATCGTTATCCTTTGCCTGATAGAGCGAAGCATAGGTATTAAACACACTGCCGAACACACCGAGCGCCACGGCGATAAGTCCCATCAATGCAAAATATAACCACCCGAAGCCGATTTCAAAAAGCGGTGTGCAAAGCATATTTGCCGTTGAATAAAAAATACTGCCGAGAAAAGCGAACAGCACCAAATACAACAGTGCAAAACCGATTACGCCGCCTTTGGAGCGGATTTTACCGCTTTTCTTATCCTGAAACAGCCAAGAGAACACCTCCAACATCTGTTTTTTGAACAGGGCTTTGGTCATTGCTCTCCCTCCAGTTCCAAAAAGACATTTTCAAGCGACGCGTCCCCCTTCACTTCCTCCATCGTGCCGGATTGCATCAGCTTGCCGTTTTTAATGATTGCCACCTTGTCGCACAGCTTTTCCGCAACCTCCAAAACATGGGTGGAAAAAAAGATTGCCCCACCGTTTCGGCATCGGTCGCGCATCAGTTCCTTTAAAACATAGGACGCTTTCGGGTCAAGCCCGACAAACGGTTCGTCCATAATCAACAGCTTCGGCTCGTGCAAAAGCGCCGAAATCACAGCCAATTTTTGCTTCATTCCGTGGGAATACGCCGAAATCGGCTGTGCCAAATCGTTTGTCAGTTCAAAGGCGTCACCGTATTTTCGAATACGCGCCTGTCGGTCTTCCGAACTGACGCCGAAAATATCCCCGATAAAATTCAAAAACTGGATACCCGTCATAAACGCATACAAATCGGGATTGTCGGGAATATACGCAATTTTCGCTTTGGCGGCAAGCGGATTTTCTTTCACGGAAATACCGTCAATGTAAATTTCGCCGCTGTCGGGTTGCAAAATACCGCAACAAGCCTTAATGGTTGTGGTTTTGCCCGCGCCGTTATGCCCGATAAAGCCGTAAATCTCACCGGGCAGAATATGCAAAGATAAATCGTCTACCGCTTTTTTCTCGCCGTAGGCTTTCGTTAAATGTTCAATGTTCAGCATTGCAGTTCTCCTTTGAAGCCGTATTTATTTCGCTTTTCCATTCCGTCGGCGCGTCCTTGGCCGCCTTTTTATCATAAAATAGGCGAGCTCCACAACAAATATTTGCACATTGCCCCTCCGTTCGCGGTTTCCGTCAAATGTATTGTACCATAAAACAACGCCCGTTTCCATTACAAATTTGTAATGAAAACGGGTGCAAATATTTGCTGTTTATGTATGCCGTCAAAATCCTCTCGACGAGCCGCCGCCACCGAACGAACCGCCACCGCCCGAGAAGCCGCCACCGGAAAATCCGCCCGAAGAATGGGACGAACCGCCCGAAAAACCGCCGCCCACAGGTCCGCCGTAAAATGTACCGCCGTGGAAACCGCCATTGCCGCCCGATCCGCGCCCCGACGAGCCGCCGCCTTTGCGCGACATACTGATGGCTATTAAAATCACAATGACAATCAACGCACCGATTAGACTGATGGCGCCGAAAAACTCCGCTTCGTCGTCATCGCTTTCATAATCGTCCTCTGCCATCGGCACATAGTCCGACGGCGTTTGCCCGTATTCTGTGTAGACCTCGTTAATCAGAATTTTATACGCTTCCAAAAGGCCTTTGGAAAAATCGTTGTCTTTTAAATACGGTATGGCGTAGGTATCCAAAATCCGACCGGTTTTGCCGTCGGGCAAACAGCCTTCCAAGCCTTTGCCGACCTCAATACGCACCTGTCGGTCGCCTGTGGATAGCAAAAGTAAAACGCCGGAATCCGCCGTTTCTTCCCCAATACCCCATTCATTTGCCAAATCGTAGCCGTAGTCCTCAATCGCTTCGCCGTCTAAGGACGAAACCGTCACCACAACCACCTGCGCGCCCGTCGCCTGGTAAAGGGCCTCGCCGAGGCTTTGCATTTCTGCGGCGTCCTCGGCAGAGATACAATTCGCAAAATCATTGACAAAAAACGCGTCGGTCGGCGCGGGCACATTTGCCTTTGCCGCCGCAGTAAACAAGGATACGCACAAAGTAAGGCAGGCGGTAAAAACTGCAAAAAGCCGTTTTTTCATAAATCCCCCTTCGGCTTAAGCCGTTTATGCGCCGAAATCCACACTCGGCACGGTTTGCGATTCTTCGCTTGCCTCGAAATACTCTACCGCTTCAAAATCAAACATACCCGCAATCACCGAGGTCGGGAATTTTTTGATTTCGGTATTGTAATCTCTTGCTTCCTCGTTGTATTCCTGCCGTGCTTTCGCAATGCGGTTTTCACTGCCCGCGAGTTCGTCCTGCAAGTTGATAAACTGCGTGTCCGCCTTTAATTCAGGATAGTTTTCTACCACCACAAGCAAGCGGGAAATGGCAGAATCGAGCGCATCGTTTGCCTCGTTCATTTCACCGACGGTTTTTGCGCCCGCAAGCGCCGCGCGTGCATCGGCAAGCGCAGTATAAACTTCCTCTTCGTGCGCCGCATAGCCTTTTACGGTGCTGACGAGATTCGGAATTAAATCCGCACGGCGTTGCAAATAGGTTTCAACCGTAGACTGCGCGGTCAAGACCTCCTCGCGGTCTTCGACAAGTTCGTTATACGTGGAAACCACACCGCCTACCAGCGCAATCACGAGCATCAAAACAACGGCTAAAATAATCAAACCGGTTTTCTTTTTCATACTGTATACTCCTTTCCGTTTGAAAAAGGGGCTTTTGCTTTTTATTCAAATCCGTTGGGATTTTGGCTTTGCCAGCGCCAAGAATCCTCGCACATTTCGGCAAGACCGCGTTTTGCCTCCCAACCGAGCACCTCTTTCGCTTTGGTGGGGTCGGAATAGCAGGTGGCAATATCGCCCGGGCGGCGCGCTACGATTTTGTACGGCACTTTTTTGCCGCTGGCTTTTTCAAACGCCTTGACAATATCCAAAACGCTGTACCCGTGGCCCGTGCCGAGGTTGAATACCTGCACGCCTTTGTTGCCTTCCAATATGTTATCGAGCGCTTTCACATGGCCTTCTGCCAAATCCACCACATGAATATAATCCCGCACACCTGTGCCGTCTGGCGTATCGTAATCGTCGCCGAACACCGAAAGCTCGGGCAATTTGCCGATGGCAACCTGCGTAATATAGGGCATCAAATTGTTCGGAATGCCGTTCGGATTTTCACCGATTCTGCCACTTTTGTGTGCACCGATGGGGTTAAAGTAGCGAAGCAGAGTAACATTCCATTCGTTGTCGGACTTGAAAATGTCCTCCAAAATAATTTCAATCATATATTTGGTGGTGCCGTAGGGGTTGGTGGTGCCGCCGGTTTGCATCGTTTCTTTTAAGGGCGAAACATTGTGCATCCCGTACACGGTAGCCGACGAGCTGAACACAATATTTTTGCAGTGATTTTGACGCATTACATCGCAAAGCACAAGCGTACCGCCGATGTTGTTATCATAGTATTCAATCGGCTTGCGGCAGGATTCGCCGACCGCCTTGAGCCCCGCAAAATGAATGGCCGCTTCAATTTTGTTCTCCTTAAAAATTTTGTCCATTCCCGCCTTGTCGCGAATATCGCACTCATAAAATTTGAGTTCCTTGCCGCAAAGCTCGTTGATGCGCGCAAGCGATTTAGGGCTGGAATTGTAGTAATTATCCACGATAATTACCTCATACCCTGCCTGCGTTAAAGAAACGCAGGTGTGCGAGCCGATAAACCCGGCACCGCCTGTTACCAAAATTGCCATTTGAATCATTCCTCCCGAAAGAAAATATTGAATATAGATATACTATGATTTATGCAGTTAATTGCGCGCCGGCGTAGAATTTAGAAAGAATTTGTGCGTAGCTTGAACCCGTCGCTGCCATTTTGTCCGCACCCGCAAGGCTCATACCGACGCCGTAGCCGACGCCGTACACCGTAATGGTAAATTCATTGGTTGGGGTGTTATATGTCACCGAGAAGCACTGCGACGGCAGATTTTTGCCCGCCATCACCTTTTCGATAAATTCAATGCCCGAAATCTCCTTGCCGCCGACAGATACCGTTTCCACATAGCCGACGCCGGTATTCACCGCGCCGTCGTGCTTGAGTACTTTTATCCATTCTGCGGGGTCTTCGGCCAGTTCCAGCGTTGCATCGTAAGCGGTCAGCATCGCTTTCATATCGTCCGCCGAGAAAATCAGTTCGGTTTTGTAGCCTTCCTGCGTTTTGTCCGTCGCACATTCCACCGCACGCAGATACGGGAAATTTTGCCCGTACACAATGTCGGCAGGCGTTGTTCTGCCGGCAGAAAGCTTGAAATACGGTGTAAATGCCGTAGTATCGCCGAAGCTCAAATATTCGCCGAACACCGCGCGTACTGCGTTGTAAACCTCATCACTGTATTCGGGGGCAAGCGTTACGCCCGTGATTTTCCAGTTGGTATTGCGGTATTTCAAATAAGTATAAATTGCAATCGCCTGTGCCTTGAGTGCTTCGGGTTGGGTGTCTGCACTGACTTCTGCCTCAATCATACGCGCAACAGCCTCTTTGGCATCCATCGTTTTCCCGTTGACAATCATTTCAGAGGGAATGTCGTCCGCAGAAGCGGAAGCGCCTTCCGAGGTATCAATCGCCGTTCCTGCGGCAGATTGCGTGGTCACTTCGGCGGGAGTTTCCTGCACGCCGGAGCGCATTTCGTTATACATAAACTGTGACATCACCACGGTTTCGATTTCCGGCTCGGGCTCGGCAACCGAAACGGGCTGTGTCGTGGCAGGCGCTTCGGTAGATGCGGCGGCACGCTCTGCGTCACGCGCTTTCTTTTCTTTCACAAAGAAAATACAACCGACGGTAATGGCCGCCACCAACACCAATGCGATAACGGAGAGGGTGATTTTCCCCGATTTTTTGGAAAGGAAGGACGGCGCTTCGGGCGAAGCGTCCATACCTGTCACTTCAATGCCGACCGCGCCCTTGCCGACCGCCTTTTCACCGATTAACTCCACCAACTCCTCAGCGGCATCGGCAACAAAGTCGTGTGCACTTTCATCTTCCTCGCGGTACAGCTTGCGCACCACGGCCGTTTTATCGTCGGCAACCGTAATACATATGTAGTCGCCGCCGTCGCCCGTGCCGATTTCGGAAATTGACGCGCCGAGCTGTGCGCCGGAAAGCTCTTTTGCCGCTTTGGCGGTCAAGGCAACATAATCGGTTAAATTGTAATCGCCCTTGTCCTCGACATGGGGTGTGAATACGAAAAAGCTGTCAAAATCCGCAATGCCTTCGCCGAGTTTTTTGATTTCCTCAGCATACGGCGTACCGCTGACAGCGACTTTTGCGCCTGCTTCCCGCAAAATATTGACGGTATGCTGCATCACATCGGCTTCGGGGAACGAATCCTGCACGGGTATCTCTGCCGGTTCCGTTTGCGCGGGGACTGCGGGCGTCTCGTCTTTCGCTTCTGCCGGCGCAACGGCACACTGCATCAAATACGGCACCAAGCCCGCTTTTAAAATGCGCTCCAGCCGTTCCTCGTCCAGCGGCAGAAACACCATCGTCTGCGCGCCCTTCCGGACGGCAAAGCCCGGATACATCCCGTCCTCTGTGAAAAAGCACACTGCATTTTCGGGCACAGCGGCGTTTTTGACCTTTTCATCGGGGGAAAGCCCCGTGTTTTCCGACAGAAGCGTATAAATCTCTTCGTTCTGTACGGTCGGGAGCGCCAGTGCCGCGCACAGCTTTGCCCGCACCGAATTGTATTTCGCCTTGTCGATTGCCAAAACGATACATTCTTCGTTTTTCAGAAGCGCCGCAAGCTGCGGGAGCATAGCTTTGAGCGTCGGAAAACACGCGAAGGCGGTGTCCTCCTCCGAAAACGCACGCAGGGCACCCGAAATGCGTTCAAGCAAGCCCGAAACACTCTCGCGGTCGGCAGTCAAAGCCAAAAGTTTCATATTCATATCTCTCATCATCCCTTAAACCGAACATTTCGGTATCAATTTACTTAGGCAAAGCCAACGCTTTAGGCGGGGTCAGTGGGTTCGACAGACGCCGAACCGTTGATTGTCCACTTCTCGGCATTTGCATACGGATTTTCCTGCCCCAGTTTATCATAATACGCCTGCGGATACCGCGGATTTTCATTCACCTTGGCAAGCGAGGTATCAATCACGGTGCTTTCGTTTTCGCGAAGCATTCTGCCGATGACCACCAAACGCGCGTCGGAAAACTCATAGGTACAGGTCTGCAGGGTCAGAATTTTATCGGTCGGCTGAATATCCACGCCCGTGGAATAGAGCTTGCGTTCGTCCACTGCGGCAATATATTCCATAAACTTGTCATTTGTGCCGAAATCCGTAACGGTGTAGTTGAAAATATACCCGTTGTCGTCCTCTTCCTTGCTGTTGGTAATCAGCACCGCATAAATTTTGAATTTATAACTGCGGTACAGCGTATCGAATTCAATCACGGGCGACTCTTGGAAGCCCTCCACTGTTTTGTATTTCTTTAAATCGGCAAAGACCAGCCCGTCGCTCATATGGTGTCCGTAAATAATGGTGTTTTTATTTAAATATTTCGGGTCGTTGCGGTAATCCATACACGGACAGCCATAGCGGCTGTAATTGCCGTAGAAATCCTTTTTGAGATAAGTGGCGTTATCTTCGGCTTGCACAACCTGTACATCAATTAACGAATTGGGAATTTGAATCCAACCGACCAAATCCTGGTTAATCGCATACAGATACGCATATTTCGCCATCATACCCTCAGGCAGATTGATGTTCGGATATTTCGATAAAAACTCCGACCAAACATCCGAGTCTGTGGAAGTACCGGTATCGTCGATAATTTGTCCTTTAATCTCTTTGTTCTGCTTGCTCGCCTGATAGCTTTGCACGCCGTACACGCCGAAATACACAAGACAGCACGCCAAAGTCACCACCGCCAAATCGGTAATCACCTTGCGAATACCCTCGCCGACGGTATCGTGTTTATTCGGAAAGATTTTTAAGAATGCGCTTTTAAAAATCTCATTAAAGGTGCGGTATTCCTTTGTGCTTTTAGGCGGCTGGCTGACTGCGGTATTTGATTTTTCGGTGTCGGCCAACGGTGCAGTTTCCGTATATCCGGACAAATCAGCGTATTCGTGATAATTGTCGGTTACATCGACAAACTGGTCGCCCTCCGACAGGAATTTGCTCTTTCTGCCGGTCGGAGCTTTCGTTTCGGGCGTCGTTTCCATCACCGAGCGCAGAACATCATCATAAATGCTGCGGCTTTCCTGCGCGTCGTCGTCCGCCTTCGCTTCTGTCGGGGGTGGCGTCTCAGCAGGCGGCTTTGCCGCTGAAGCTGTATCAGACGGCGTTTCCTTTGCATCGCGCAAGGAAGAAAGCAGCGCTTCTACCGTATCCACTTCTTGTGTATTGTTCTCCTGCGTGCCATCGGAAGCGAGCTTTTTTTTGAGCTCATCAAATGAAAGCACCTCATTTTGTTGTTCATCGTGCTTAGCCATAAGTTACTGTTCACCTCTCGGATACCACTTTGCATCGTTTTTATACGGATTTTTTAGGTTGTACTTATCATAATACAACTGCGGATATTTCGGATTTTCATTCTCCACGGCATAGGCGGTATTTTCTTCCGCGCTCTCACCGTCGCGCACCAGCCGCGCCATCACGACCAAGCGCGCATCCTCCTGCTTGTTCTCGCTTAAATCCAAATCGCGCGTGCAGGTGGAAAGCGTCAGAATTTTGTCACTCGGCAAAATATCCACTCCTGTACGGTAAAGGCTGCGCGTTTGGACTTCGTCGATAAAATCCACAAAGTTCTCCTCGGTCATAAACGGATATATGTAATTGAACACATAGCCGTTATCCAATTCCGGGGAAGCAGTGGTCAAAAACACCGCAAAGACCTTCCATTGATAGTCTTTATAAATCGTATTGAATTCGATAACGGGCGCCGTCTGATAAAATGCGATGTCCTTGTATTTTTCCAAATCCGAGAACATCGTGGAATCCAAATAATTGTGCCCGTATAAAATCGTATTGCGATTGAATTCGGAAACGCTGTTGCGGTAATCCATAAAGATACTGCCGCGGCGTAAATATTCCTTGTTTGCATCACGGCGCAGATAAAAATCGTTGTCCTCACCTTGGTAAACGGGGAGGTCTATCGCTGTGTTCGGCACGGTAATCCAGCCGACAAAATCATAATTGGCGTTATACGCCGCGCGGTATTTCGGCTGCACCTCGGCAGGCTCTGCGGGATAGCTTTCCGTTTCGGATGCCGGCACGGGTTCCGAGGTCATTTCCGGCGGCAAAGAAGCGTATTTCTCCTTCACATAGTGCACACAGAGCACGACCGCCGACACCAAAAGCAGAACACCGGCAATGACAATGCCGCACACCAGCGCCTTCGACGGCTTTTTCGGCGATTGCGCACCCGTAGGGGCGGTTATATTCGGCTGTTCCTGCATAAAAGAAGCTCCTTTTTCCCGTCTGTACGCGTTTGTCTCATTCCCCTTTCGGGTACCATTTTTCATCGTTCAAATACGGATTTTCCAGCTTGTATTTGTCGTAATACAGCTGCGGATATTTCGGATTTTCGTTGACCGTTGCTTTCGTGACATCGACTGTTTCACTTTCCCCCTCGCGCACAAGCCGCGCCATCACGATACAGCGTGCGTCCTCTTGTTTACGGGAGCTCAAATCCAAATCCCGCGTGCAGGTTTGCAGGGTCAAAATTTTGTCGGTCGGCAAAACCTCCACATCGGTGTGGTAGAGACTTCGCTTGTTGACCTCGGCAATAAACTCCGCAAAATTGTCGTCGGTCATAAACGGATAAATATAATTGAACACATAGCCGTTGTCCAGTTCCGGCGAGGCAGTGGTCAAAAAGACCGCAAACACCTTCCACTTATAATTTTGATATATCGTGTTAAATTCGATAACGGGCGCAGTTTTGTAAAATTCAATATCCTTGTATTTTTCCAAATCGGAAAACATCGTGGAATCGAGGTAATTGTGCCCGTATATAATCGTGTTTTTGTTAAAGGTATCAATGCTGTTGCGGTAATCCATAAAGATGCTGCCGCGGCGTTCGTATTCCTTGTAAAAATTCCGGCGCATATAGTAATCGTTGTCAACAGCCTGCACAACCGGCTGGTTAATGGTGGTGTTGGGAATCACAATCCACCCGACCAAATCGTTGTTTTCGTTATATGCGGCGCGGTACTGCGGCTGCACCTCGGCAGGCTCAGCAGGATAAGTTTCGGCTTCGGGTACGGTAGTCAGCTCGGCAATATTTTCCGCCTGTTTTTTGCTGTCGTACACCTCTTTAAAATATTTCACGCATATCCCGCCGGAAACGAGCAATACCAACACCGCAAGCACGGTAATCAGTCGATTGAGAACGCCGCCTTTTTTGCGCTTTTTCTGCGGCGGCTTTTGCGCAGGGGTATCGGGCACCAAATCCGTCGCCCGTGCGTATTGCTTATTGTCCATCGAATAAGTACCTCCGTACAGCCTCTAACGCATGCTGTGCCGATGCAGTGCGGTTTTGCTCCCGCACATTGTCCGTAAATCGGTTTTCGTATTTTTCTACGGTCACGGCGTCTTTATCTGCCAATGCGATAAAGACAAGCCCCACGGATTTGTTCGTGTCATCGGAATTGGGCCCTGCAATCCCCGTCACGGCGACTGCCAAATCCGCATCGGCGGCTTTGCGCGCGCCCAACGCCATTTCGCGCGCGGTTTGTTCACTGACCGCACCGTATTTTTGTAAGGTTTCCGCCTGCACGCCGAGCCATTTTTCTTTTAAACGGTTGGAATAGGTCACGAGCGACCCGTGGAACACCGCGGACGCCCCCGAAACATCGGTTAAGCGTTTGGCGATCAGCCCGCCTGTGCAGGATTCCGCCGCCGTGAGCGTCAACCCTTTTTCGGAAAGCAAAGAAATGACTTCTTCTTCGAGTGTCATAGCGTACCTCTTTTTAAAATGTGGTTTTAATCAATTCAAACCGTGCGCCCTCAACCGCGCGTTCCACAAGCGTTTCGACATCGAGCGCGCTTTCGGCGTGCTCCAAAAACGGAATTTGCGGACGCGTTTTCGGGTGCTTCGGGGTAAATACCGTACAGCAGTCCTCATACGGCTGAATGGAAATGTTAAAAGTATCAATCTGCCGTGCGCGGATAATGATTTCATCTTTGTCCATACCGATAAGCGGGCGGAACACGGGAAGGTCAACCACCGCGTCGGTACAGCCCAAGGAAAGCATCGTTTGGCTTGCCACCTGCCCGACGCTTTCGCCCGTAATCAGCGCGGCGCAATCCTCTCTTCTGGCAATGCGTTCGGAAATACGCATCATAAAGCGGCGCATAATCAAGGTGAACAGTTCTTCGGGGCAGTTGTCGCGGATTTGCGTTTGAATTTCGGTAAACGGCACGGTGTAAAGCCCGATGTCGCCGCTGTATTTCGCCACCTGCCGCAACAGGTCGTGCACTTTCATTTCCGCCTGCGGCGAAGTGAACGGCGGCGAGGCAAAATGCACCGCGTCAAGCACAATACCGCGCTTCGCCATCATCCAACCTGCCACGGGGCTGTCAATCCCGCCGGAAATGAGCAACGCCGCCTTGCCGCCTGTGCCCACGGGCATACCGCCCGCACCTTTGATTTGGTTACAGCGGATATACGCTTTTTTCTCACGCACTTCCACCGTGACCACGCGGTCGGGGTTATGCACATCGACCTTTAAATGCGGGAACGCCGAAAGCAGCGCTCCGCCGACCTCGCGGCTGATTTCGGGCGAGGTTAAGGGGAATTCCTTATCCGACCGCTTCGCCTCGACCTTAAAAGTCGAAATTTCCGAAAGCGTATCGGCAAGGTATTCCTTTGCGGCGGGCAAAATCTCCGCCATATCCTTTTCGACCGCCGCCGCGCGTTGAAAGCCCGCGATACCGAACACCTTGGAAAGGCGTTCGACCGCCTCGTCCATATCAAAATCCGCATCGGTCGGTTCTATTGTAATCGTAGATTGTGAACGGGATATGACAAACGCGCCCAAACCCTGCATTCTGCGCTTGATATTTTTTACCAATACGCTTTCAAAGGTGGAACGGTTTAAGCCCTTGAGTGCCAATTCGCCGTTTTTAATTAAAATAATTTCCTGCATACTTTATCCTTTTTTACGAAGTGTCTGCACTTCGGTTTTCAGCGTTTGTAAACAAAAGTCAATTTCTTCCGCCGTCGTTTCGCGCGAAAGGCTGATGCGCACGGCAGTGTCAATTTCCGCTGAAGAAAGCCCCATAGCCGTCAGCACAGGACTGCGGTGTCCTTTGGCGCAAGCCGAGCCCGCCGAAACATACACGCCCTGTGATGAAAGAAAATTCACACTCACCTGCGAGGGAATCTCCTCAACGGAAATGTTTACAATATAGGGGAGCGCATTTTCGGGGGAGTTTATGCGAATGCCGTCAATCTGTCGCAAACCGCTTACCAGTCGGTCACGAAGTGCCGAAACGCGTTCCCCGTTTTTGCGAATGTCGCCGACCGCCGCTGTTGCCGCGCCGAACGCCGCAATCGCGGGCATCGCCTGTGTACCCGAGACAAGCCCGTTTTCCTGTCCGCCGCCGAACAGATACGGTTTCAAATGCAATCCCTGCCGCACATACAGCGCGCCTGCGCCCTTTAAACCGTGAATTTTGTGTGCGCTGACGGACATCAAATCAATTCCGCATTTTTTCGGCGCAATCGGCAATTTCAGGAAGCCCTGCACCGCGTCCACATGCAAAAGCGCTTTGCTCTTTTTGCGCCGCAGAATGCCCGCAATTTTATCAAACGGTAAAACACTGCCGACCTCGTTATTCACGGCCATCAGGCTTACCAAAACGGTTTGTTCGTCCACCGCATTTTCGAACTGCTCTGCGGAGAGATTGCCGTCGGCGTCAGGCAAAAGGCGTACGACCGTAAAGCCCTGTTCCTCCAATCGGCGCATACAGTTTTCCACGCTCGGGTGCTCAAATGCCGTGGTGACGATTGTGCCGCCATGCCGTCCTGCCGCGCCGAAAATCGCGGTGTTGTTTGCCGCCGTGCCGCTCGGCGTAAAATAAATTTCCGCACGGTCCGCCGAAAGGGCTTTGGCAACTTCACCGCGTGCCGTTTCAAGCATTTGCAGTGCCGTAAGCCCGCATTCGTGCAAAGACGAGGGATTGCCGAAGGCTTCGGTCATCGCCGTATTTGCGGCGTCCACCGCCGCTTGACACGGCTTTGTGGTCGCGCTGTTGTCTAAATAACAATGCAAAGCAAACCCTCTTTTCAAAAAACTTTCAAAATACAACAATATCGCAGTTTCTTATTATACACGATAATCCTTGCTTTGGCAAATAAAACAGCATATTTTTTCAAAGAAATTTCTGTATATTTTCATATTTTCTGCAAATTCTACCTGAGAGGTGAACAATATGAAGCAAGAAATCACCAAACGCGGAAAAATTCGTGTTTTTTCGTTCAGCACGGCTGTGTTCTTGGTCCTTTTAACCTTTGCGATTGTCGGGAATGTCCGCGCAACAAAGCTGCAACGGCAGGTACGCCTGTCGAGTGAGCGTGCCTTGTGCGAATTGGACACCTATTTAGACACGATTTACACAGATTTACAAAAGGGCATTTACACCGCCACCCCGCCGATGTTAGGCAGCCTTTCCGAGGAACTGCACCGCGCGGCAACGGGCGCAAAAACCAGCCTGTCGGTGTTGCCGCTGTCGGGCGTACAAATGGACAACACCTACAAATTTCTGTCGCAGGTCGGCGATTTTGTAGCTACGCTCAACGGGAAGGCACAGCGCGGTGAAAAAATCACCGACGAAGAACGCGCGCAGATGCAAAATCTGTTGTCGTTTTCCCAAACGCTGACGGAGGAAATCTCCGCGATGCGCACGCAGTTGTACGACGGGAGCTTGGATTTTACGGCAACCAACCAAACACTTGCCGCAACCAAAGAAAAAACCGCCCTGTTATCCGACGATATGGAGGACGCGGAGCAGTCGCTGACGGAATATCCGTCGCTTATCTACGACGGGCCGTTTTCCGACCATATTTTGCAGAAAGAGTCCGTCTATTTAGCCGATAAACCCGAAATCACACGGGACGAAGCACTCGAAAAAGCGGCAAAAATCTTAAAAATCGATAAGACAAACTTGGAATTTTTGTCGGAGGAGGCAGACAGCACCGCCGCCTACTGCTTCCGATATGACGATACCGTAATCGCTATCACCAAAAAAGGCGGCGAGCTATTGTATATGCTGTCCTCCGCATTTGTCGGGGAAAGTACCATAGGCTATGAGGACGCGCGCAAATACGCTTCCGAATTTTTGGTGCAGAACGGCTTTCACGATATGCACGAAAGCTATTACAGCATCTCCGACGGCATTTGCACCATCAATTATGCTTATCAAGACGGAGAATATATCTGTTATCCCGATTTAATCAAGGTTTCCGTCAGCCTTGCGGACGGCAAAATTCTTTCAGCGGACTGCCGCGGGTATCTGATGAACCACAAAGCGCGCAGTATCCCCGCGCCCGCACTCCCCGCCGCCGAGGCACAGAAAAATATCAGCCCGCTGCTCACCGTCATTGACACACATCTTGCGGTCATTCCCACCGACAGCGGGGCAGAAAAATACACCTACGAATTCCATTGCAAAAATGAGAGCGGAACGGAATTTTTGGTGTATATCGACACCGAAACCGGCTACGAGGACGATATTTTAATTCTTTTGTACGCAGATGACGGCGTTTTGACAAAATAATGTATAAATCCAATCGGGCGGTGCACACTAACAGCGTCCGAAAATCAGGAAAAGAGGAAAATTCTATGAAAAAAAGCATACTTTTGATTGCGGCGTTAATTGCTGTTTTGGCGATTGCCTTGGTTGCCTGCGGCGGCAGAAACGACGGTATGGTGACAGACAATGACAATACAGTGACCAACGGTGTGACGAACGGCGTTTCAAACGGTGTCTCCAATGCAGGAAACGCGGTCGGTGACGCGGCTGAGGACATCGGCAACGGTGTCGGCAGTGCCGTAACCGGCGTCGGCGACCTTGCCGGCGACATTGTAACCGGTGCGGGCGATCTTGTCAGCGATGTTATGCCCGGCGCACACGAAGGTGTGTCTGAAACCACAACGCGCTGAGCGCTGCAATCTAAAACGAAACACAGCCTTGCACAAAACCGTGCAGGGCTGTGTTTTTGCATTATAAAATTAAGTTTTCGGCGATCTGCCGTTTGTAATTTAAAAATGCAGGGGTCAGCGAAAAATCGTGCGGTCGCGGACGCGGCGCATCAATCGGAATTTCACATAAGATATGCCCCGGCTTACCGCCCAAAATGCAAATACGGTCGGACAGCTTCACTGCTTCGTCCGTATCGTGCGTGATAAACAGCGTGGACAGCTCAATTTCATTCATAATATCCAAATACCAATCGTGCATCGCGCTTTTGGTAATGGTATCCAGCGCGCTGAACGGCTCGTCCAACAGTGCCACGCCGTCGCTTGCAAGATAGGTGCGCAACAGCGCCGCGCGCTGACGCATTCCGCCCGACAGCTTATTCGGATATTTTTTTTGTGTGCCGTCAATGCCGAATTTTTGAAAATAGGACGACGCTTTTTCGCGCGCCTGTTTTTTGGGCATACCCTTGATAATCAGCGGCAACGCGACATTATCGACCACCGTGCGGTACGGCAACAGCAAATCCTTTTGGAGCATATAGCTGATTTCGCCGGGATGCCCCGTAATCTCGCGGTCACCGAGATATACCTTACCGCTGTCGGGCTGCATCAATCCCGAAAGAATGTTGAATAGCGTGGTCTTACCGCCGCCGCTCACGCCGAGCAAGCAAACCAGCTCGCCTTTTTTCAGCGTGAAATTCACATTTTCGAGTACGCGGTTGTCCCCGAAGCTTTTGGAAATGCCCTCGGCACGCAATACGATTTCGTTAGGAGAGATAGGCATTGGTATACCCCGTTCCGGCGGGCAATTCTTTTTCAATTAAACCGTTTTCCCAAAGCCAAGCATAAAATCCGTCCCAACGCGCGGGGTCAATATAGCCCCACTGGTCGACCTCGGCTTTATACTGCTGAGAAAGCCATTTTTGGCTTTCGGTAACCAGCTCTAAAGAATCCTTGAGCGAACCGGTAGTGTCGCCGTCCACCAAAATCTGCGCCGCTTCTTCGGGATTTGCAATCGCATATTCATAGCCCTTTTTGAGCGCGGCAAGGAATGCCTTGGTCGTTTCGGGATTTTGCTCGATATAGTCGTTATTCGCAATCAAAATCGGGGTGTAATAATCAAACACGGGGTCAATATCGGCAAAGTTGAAATAATCAAACTCCAAACCCGAAAGCTTTGCGGAAATACCGCCCCAGCCGTAGTAAATCCAAATCGCGTCGGTCTGCTTTTCTCTGAGCGCGCCCGCTTCGTCGGTAATATTATTCGGAATCAAGTTGACTTTGGAGAAGTCGCCGCCGTCCTTTTCCACAACGGATTGCAGCATAGCCTTTTCCACCGGAATATCCCAAGTGGAATAAGTATGGTTTTCTAAGCCCTTCGGGCTGTCCATCCCCTCGCCCTTGCGGGAGATGATACCCGAGGTGTTGTGCTGTACGAGCGCGGCAACTGCCGTTACGCCCAAAGGCTCGTCCGAAGTAAACGCCGAAGCGATGGTATCCTGTGCGTCAATCGCAAACTGTGCCTGCCCTGCCGCGCACATCGCGGCGGCACCGCTTTCGGGCGGCTGTACTACAGTCACATCCAAGCCCGCTTCGGTGAAATAGCCTTTTGCGAGTGCAACATAAATGCCCGTATGGTTGGTATTCGGCGTCCAATCTAACGAAAGGGTGATTTTTTGTAAATCTGCTGTCTGGTCGGTCTGTTTTCCTGCACAAGCGGCAAGTGACAAAAGCATCACCGCGCACAACAGTACGGCAAGAATTTGTTTTGTATATTTTTTCATTGATTTTCTCCTTTTTCTTTTCGTTCCCACGGCATAACGAGTTTGCGAAGCACCGCAACGCCCCACATCAGCAAAAGACTTACAAGTGTTGTAAAAATAATGACGGCGAACATTTTGTCAAAGGCATATGCCTTTCGCACACGCGTCATATACACACCCAAGCCCTCAAAGCCGCCGAGCCATTCGGCAACCACCGCGCCGACTACGGCGTACGAGGCGGATACTTTCAGCCCTGCAAAAAACGAGCCCAATGCCGAGGGGAATTTAATGTAACGGAAAATTTTTACGCGTCCCGCGCCCATACTGCGCAACAGATTGATGGCATCTTGGTCTGCACAGCGGTAGCCGTCCAACAAACTGACGGCAATCGGGAAAAAGGTGGTCAACACCACCAGCGTAATTTTCGGCGCCATACCGAAGCCCTGCCAAAGCACCAACAGCGGTGCGACGGCAATGGTCGGCACGGTTTGTGTAATCACCAAAAGCGGATAAATCGCCTTGTAGAGGATTTCAAAGCGGTCCATCAGCGTGGCAAGTAAGAATGCCAGCACCACGCCGAGTAAAAGCCCCAAAAACGCCTCGGTCAGCGTAACACGCGCGTGCTGACACAACAGCGAAAAATCCGAAAAAAATGCCTTTGCTACCGCCGCGGGGGACGGTAACATAAACGACGGCACCAAATCGAAGCCCGTTGCCGCCGCCCAAATCGCCACCACCGCCAAAAGCGCCACAGCGGGAGAGAGCTTACTGATGATGCTTTGTAACTTTTTGGTCAATGGTCAGAACACCGCCCTCCGGCTTGTACGCGACTTTCACATACGCGGAAACCGACGGTGCGCCTGCGCGGATTGCCACATGCTGGCACTCTTTGACAATGTTCATCAGTTGGTCGTAGCTTTCGCCCTCGATGGTGGTTTCAAATGGCCCGACATAGTAGTTTAAGCCCGTGCTTTTGATATAGTCGATGACCTCATCGACAATCCGCACCAGCTCGTCAGTGTCCGAAACGCCGGGCAGTACCTGAATGGCGACACTTGCTTGCATACAAAATTCCTCCTACTAAAAATGTAAGCCTTACGATACTTCCTGCATACCGTAAGGCTTTTGTGGTTTTTGTGCAACAAACTACCTACGGCGGCATTACCCGCATCAGGTGAAAGGGTCAAAGAAGCGTTCATTCTTTATCTCAGCCGGCTTTTGCGCCAGCCCCCCTGTGGTTGGATTCAGTTTTCATAAGACTTCCAAAAAAGTATAGTACACCGCACAAAAAAAGTCAATACCGATTGTGCACGCGTTCGGCAAAAACTGTATGCGTTAAAATGATGTGACCAAAAAAAGAAAGAGAAGTAACTTCAAAATATGGTATAATGGATTAGCTACATACAAGGCGCACGGTGTAGAAAACCGCACGCTTGATTTGTGCAAGTTGAAAACTGTTCGTCTGCATTTCCATTTTAAAGAAATTCCGCTTGACGAACAATCGGAAATCCTGTACTATGAAACTGAGAAGGGAGAAATACAAAATGTTCGAAAAGAAAGAAGATACTTACAAAGGGTACAGCGAAACCCATACACAGCCGCTTCGCGACACGACAGACAGTCGGTTTGCGCCGACGGAAACCGATACACCCGTTCCGCCCAACACTTACGGGCAACCGACAGAGCCCTATGCACCCGTTCCGCCCAATACTTACGGGCAACCGACAGAGCCCTATGCACCTGTTCCGCCCAATACTTACGGACAACCGCAACAGCCTTATGCGCCCGTACAGCCGAATGGGTATGGGCAACCGCAAATGTACGGCCAACCCGCATATCCGTATACGCCCGGTCAACCGCCGAAACGCCACAGCGTCGGCAAAACCATTGCGATTGTGATTGCGTGCATTGTCGGCGTGAATTTGCTGTTGTTCGGCGGCATCGTCGCCTATGTCGCACTGCAATCCCCCGAAAAAAAGGTGGAGGCCTACGAGCAAAGCGGCAATTTGGCAGATTTAATTGACGCGTGTGACATCTATGACAACCAAATGCCCGATGTGGACGACCCCGTAGCGGCGGAACAGCATTTTGAAACGGCGCTTTCGGACACAAAAACTTTTTTGCGTGCATTTAAAGACGCGGAATGCGCCGACTATTACCAAGACGATGTGTCGGCATATAACAAGATGATGACAGACTGGCTGTGTCTGATGCTCATAAACGGGCAGTATGACAAATACAACGAGATATTTGTCAAAAAAATGTTGGAGTACTCCCCGTCCGGGAACTATTATTTTGACACTTATACGCTGATGTATTATATCGAAAATGAATATATCACCTTGACCGAGCCGCAAAAGCAAGCCGCCCTTTCGGCATTTGACGCGTTGCTGGCCGCTTCAACCTCTGCGGAAGAACGGCAGTTAAATCTGGGAGAGTATTACGATTTCTGCGAAGCTTTGGGCGAATATGACAAGGCAGACGAAATCGAACGACAGTTAAACGAAGCTGTAACCGCAACCGAACCCACAGTGTAAAAAACATAAAACACAAAATAAAGACTTGTCATTCTGAACGAAGCGAAGAATCTCAAAAAGCGTAAAATACAGAGTGTGGGGAATGAGATTCTTCGGCTGTCGCCTCAGAATGACAAAACCACGGGCTGTTCATAATTTTGAACAGCCCGTGGTTTTTATACACCGTATTTTGTTTTATTCCGCCGTCTGCACGGTTTCTTCGGTAAATTCGTGGTCGTCACTCTCTACCGACACCCATTCGGGTTTTTGCACCATAATGCGCACCGCATGTTTTAAGGTGGTTACATCTACTTCTAAATGTTCCCCGCCGAATTCGCCGTCGAGCGTAAAGGGAGTGGGGTCATCAAACATAAATTTGATGTTTTTGCAATGGCGAATAATCACATTGTCATTTTGTGCTACGGTTTTATGTACCATATCGTTGGCAAGGCGCAACAATTCCCCTAAATTTTTGAACATCCGCACAAGCACCAATTCGTGCAGACCGTCATCAAATTCCACACCCATATTGTGGAGCACCGGCATACCGCCGACAGAATAGGAATTGGACGCCGCGCCGTAGAACCAATCGCCCTCAAAGAATTCGCCGTCTGCCTCCACACGCGCGTGGTACGCGTGCATTTTCACAAAATCCTTTGCCGCCTGCACATAATAGGCATTTTTGCCCAAAACATTTTTAATCTTTTGGTTGACGCCGTAGGAAATCGCCGTAAAATTGCCGAAGCCTGCCACATACATAAAATGTTCATCACCGAATCTGGCGATATCTATCGGTTTCGGCTCGCCGTTGATAATCGCTTCCACCGCCGCGAACACATCGGTCGGAATATTTAAGGAGTGGGCGAAATCGTTGGTCGAACCCATCGGCAAATACCCAATCGGAATGTCTTTGTTGAGCGCCATCACACCGCAAACCGTTTCTTTTAAGGTGCCGTCGCCACCGCAGCAAACGATAATATCAAATTCACCGCCGCGGGTTTTCACAATATCGAACGCGTTTTTGTCGATTTGCGTACAGCACGCGGTCACATTGTACCCCGCCTGGTCAAAGCGGTTGATCATACGCATCATATACTGCTTTGCCATTTTTTTACCCGAAACGGGATTGACAACCAACAGCATTTTTTGATTGTTTGCATCTGCCATGCCCACACACCTCAGTTTTTCTTTGGATTGATTAAAATACGATTTTCTCGGCAATGAACGCTTCCAATTCGTCAATCGGCAAGCGAACTTGTTCCATGGTATCGCGGTCGCGCACGGTTACACAGCCGTCTTGCTCACTTTCAAAGTCAAAGGTAATGCAATACGGTGTGCCGATTTCGTCCTGACGGCGGTAGCGTTTGCCGATAGAGCCGGTCTCGTCGAAGTCCACCATAAATTTCTTGGAAAGCGCCTCGTATACGGGCATTGCCTTTTCCGACAATTTCTTGGAAAGCGGTAAAACCGCCGCCTTGTAGGGCGCGACTGCGGGGCTTAAATGCAGCACCACGCGGGTATCGTTTTTCTCGGCGTCGAGCACTTCCTCGTCATACGCCTCGCACAACAGCGCCAAAACGGTGCGGTCCAGCCCATAAGTGGATTCAATGATAAACGGAATGAATTTTTCATTGGTTTCGGGGTCCAAATACTCCATTTTCTGCCCGCTGTATTCCTGATGGCGGGTTAAGTCGAAATTGGTACGGTTGTGCGTACCATTGATTTCGCCCCAGCCGAACGGGAACAAAAATTCAATGTCACAGGCGGCTTTCGCATAGTGCGCCAATTTTTCGTGGTCGTGATACCGCAAATGGTCGGAAGGAATGCCCAAATCCTCAAAATACTGCTTGCCGTATGCCTTGAAATAGTCGTACAACTCGCTGTCCGTGCCCTCTTTGCAGAAGGTTTGGAACTCCATTTGCTCAAACTCAATGGTGCGGAAGGTGAAGTTGCCGGGCGTAATCTCATTGCGGAACGCCTTGCCGATTTGCCCGATGGAAAACGGCAGCTTCGCACGCATGGTACGCTGGACATTCAAGAAGTTAACATATTCACCCTGCGCGTTTTCGGGGCGCAGATAAATCACGCTTTTGCTGTTATTGGTCACGCCGCGGAAGGTCTGGAACATCAAATTGAATTCACGAATATCCGTGAAATTGTGCTTGCCGCAGTTCGGGCAGGGAATGTGATGGTCCTTAATATACTGGAACATTTCCTCTTTGGTCATACCGTCGGCGTGCGCGTCAGGATCAAAATCATCAATCAAATTGTCGGCGCGGTGGCGCATTTTGCACTCTTTGCAGTCGAGTAACGGGTCGGAGAACGACGCCACATGGCCGCTTGCCTCCCAAACACGCGGGTGCATCAAAATATCCGCGTCCACTTCATAGCTGTTTTTGCGCTCCTGGATGAAGCGCTTGCGCCAAGTGTCTTTCACA
This sequence comes from Candidatus Fimenecus sp., assembly GCA_051881335.1. Taxonomy (GTDB): domain Bacteria; phylum Bacillota; class Clostridia; order Oscillospirales; family Acutalibacteraceae; genus Fimenecus. Next base: position 51,121 of record JBJEPR010000139.1, read on the forward strand.
TTGTTCTTTAACCGTGCGCCCAACGGACCATAGTCCCAAGTGTTGGCAAGCCCGCCGTAAATGTCGCTTCCCGGGAAAATAAACCCGCGATTTTTACACAGCGCCACGATTTTCTCCATAGATTTTTCTTCGTTTTTCAACATAATAACCGTCCTTTGCTCCCTTCCCGGCTGGAAGGTTCATCAAAAGTATCTGAACTAAAATTTTAATCCATATTTTCGGATATGTCAAGGCAAAATCTAACATTTTGACAAGTCAAGGAACATTTGGCAGGATTTCCGTATGGAAAATGTCCCTGTCTTTCGGTATAAATCGCTTGCG
>JBJEPR010000140.1:0-3096 GCA_051881335.1 Candidatus Fimenecus sp.
ACTTGTCGTGTTATTCGCTAACTGCTGATTAGCGCTGTTCGCGAATAGCTGCCTGTGCTGCGGCAAGGCGGGCAATCGGCACGCGGAACGGCGAGCAAGACACATAGTCAAGGCCGATCTGGTGGCAGAATTCCACAGAGGACGGGTCGCCGCCGTGTTCACCGCAGATACCGCAGTGCATAGTCGGGCGGACTTCCTTGCCCATCTTGACAGCCATCTTCATCAAAGCGCCGACGCCTTTCTGATCGAGCTTCGCGAACGGGTCGTTTTCATAAATCTTGGTGTCATAGTACGCATCCAAGAATTTGCCCGCGTCGTCACGGCTGAAGCCGAAGGTCATCTGGGTGAGGTCGTTGGTGCCGAAGCAGAAGAATTCTGCCTCTGTTGCGATTTCGTCCGCAGTGAGCGCTGCTCTCGGGATTTCAATCATCGTACCGACTTCGTATTTGAGGTCTGCGCCTGCCGCCGCGATTTCTTCGTCAGCGGTTGCAACAACGATGTCTTTGACGAACTTCAATTCTTTGACTTCGCCGACAAGCGGAATCATAATTTCGGGAACAATGTTCCAATCGGCGTGTGCTTTCTTGACATTGATTGCCGCACGGATAACCGCCTTGGTCTGCATCTTTGCGATTTCGGGATAGGTGACGGTCAAACGGCAGCCGCGATGACCCATCATCGGGTTGAACTCGTGAAGCCCTGCGATAATCGCTTTGATGGCTTCGACGGATTTGCCCTGTGCCTTTGCAAGCGCTTCGATATCCGCTTCCTCGGTGGGAACGAACTCGTGGAGCGGCGGGTCAAGGAAACGAATGGTTACGGGGTTGCCTTCAAGCGCTTCATAGAGTTTTTCGAAGTCGCCCTGCTGATACGGCAGGATTTTTGCAAGCGCCGCTTCTCTTTCTTCGACGGTGTCTGCGCAAATCATTTCACGGAATGCCGCGATTCTGTCTGCCTCGAAGAACATATGCTCAGTACGGCAAAGGCCGATGCCTTCTGCGCCCAATTCTCTTGCTTTCTTTGCGTCAGCCGGTGTGTCGGCATTGGTGCGGACTTTGAGCGTTCTGAACTCGTCAGCCCAAGCCATAATTCTGCCGAACTCGCCTGCGATTTCCGCGTCTACGGTCGGGATAATCCCGTCATAGATGTTACCGGTAGAGCCGTCAATCGAGATATAGTCGCCCTCGTGATAGGTCTTGCCTGCAAGGGTGAATTTCTTGTTTTCTTCGTCCATCACGATGTCGCCGCAGCCGGATACACAGCAGGTACCCATACCGCGCGCAACAACCGCCGCGTGGGAAGTCATACCGCCGCGAACGGTCAAAATGCCCTGAGAGGCTTTCATACCGGTGATGTCTTCGGGAGAGGTCTCCAAACGAACAAGAACGACCTTTTCGCCTCTCTTGTTCCATTCCACAGCGTCCTCTGCGGAGAACACAACCTTGCCGCAAGCCGCGCCGGGCGATGCGCCGAGGCCTTTGCCTGCCGGCGTAGCCGCTTTAAGCGCTTTCGCGTCGAACTGCGGGTGCAGAAGGGTGTCAAGGTTTCTCGGGTCAATCATTGCGACAGCCTGTTTCTTGTCAATCATACCTTCGTCCACAAGGTCGCAGGCGATTTTCAGAGCCGCTTTTGCGGTTCTCTTACCGTTTCTGGTCTGCAACATATAGAGCTTGCCCTCTTCAACGGTGAACTCCATATCCTGCATATCACGGTAATGGTCTTCCAAGGTCTTGCAGACCTGTTCAAACTGTGCGAATGCTTCGGGGAACTCCTGTTCCATCTGGGCAATCGGCATGGGGGTGCGTACGCCTGCAACGACGTCTTCGCCCTGTGCGTTCTTTAAGAATTCGCCCATCAAGCCTTTTTCGCCGGTAGCGGGGTCACGGGTGAACGCAACGCCGGTGCCGCAGTTGTCGCCCATGTTGCCGAACGCCATCATCTGCACATTTACGGCAGTACCCCAAGAATACGGGATATCGTTGTCACGGCGATAGACATTTGCACGGGGGTTGTCCCAAGAACGGAACACGGCTTCGATAGCGCCCATCAACTGTTCTTTCGGATCGGTCGGGAAATCCTTGCCGATTTTGGCTTTGTATTCTGCCTTGAACTGACCGGCAAGCTCTTTGAGGTCGTCCGCAGTCAGTTCGACATCCTGCTTCACGCCTCTCTTTTCTTTCATCTCGTCGATGAGCTGTTCAAAGTACTTTTTGCCGACTTCCATAACAACGTCGGAGTACATTTGAATAAATCTTCTGTAACAGTCCCAAGCCCAACGGGGGTTGCCGGACTTCTTCGCCATAACCTCAACCACTTCTTCGTTTAAGCCGAGGTTCAAGATGGTGTCCATCATACCGGGCATAGAAGCGCGAGCGCCGGAACGAACGGAAACGAGCAACGGGTTTTCCATATCGCCGAACTTTTTGCCGGTGATGCCTTCCATTTTGACGATGTATTCCATAATCTGTGCCTGGATTTCATCGTTGATTTTTCTGCCGTCTTCATAATACTGTGTGCAAGCTTCGGTGGTGATGGTGAAGCCCTGCGGAACGGGAAGACCGAGGCCGGTCATTTCCGCGAGGTTTGCGCCCTTGCCGCCGAGCAGGTTGCGCATGTCTTTGTTCCCCTCAGAGAACAGGTAAACATACTTTTGACTCATGAATGAATACCTCCAAATAAAAAATATACAAAAATGAATGGTTGTCCGAAACGGCACTGCCGCTCAGGACAGAGTTAACCACCCGCTATTATAACAGATATTTTCAAGGATTTCCATAGTTTTCCGCGATTTTTTTCAGTTTTTTAAAGTTTAGCGACATTTTGCAAAGAAACGGTATTTTTGGACATTTTTAAGCGGTTTTGCACAAAAATACGCACCGTTAAAGCAAATTTGGATTTGTACGCGTAGTGGCGGTCGACCTCGGCCGCCCGTGGATTTTGATATAATTTCGCGGAACGGTCAAGACCGTTCCCTACGCACGAAATGTATTTACAGGGTAGGGCGGGGTCTTGACCCCGCCGTTAATTTACATCGCGCCTTGCGGCGGGGGCAAATTCTCCGAATTCAGGCACCCTTTTGTCTGCTTCGCAGACATT
>JBJEPR010000141.1:0-3079 GCA_051881335.1 Candidatus Fimenecus sp.
AACTAACCGGGACTCACTTCTTCGTGAATCCCAGTTATTATTTCGGCTGTTTTTTACAGCCCCTTTTATTTTGTATTTCCATGTAGGATTGGTTGCAACAGATTTTCCAATTCTTTTTCAATGTCGTTGATATCTACTTGTTCCGTCTGTTCTCCCGTGCGTGCAAATTCCGAATTTTCTTTTGCACGCACTGTGCCGAATACTGCGGCAAACAACAGCAACAGCAAAAACAGGAATAAAAGATACCGCCGCAAGACAGGATTTTTCATTTTTTCACTTCCTCAAGCACTTTGTCTATTCGTTTTTCGTATATTGTAAAATCAATTCCCCGAGCGCTTTTCCGATTAAATGTCCCGAATATTCCGCTTCCTCTAAAGTGTTGGAGTCACTGCCCATTTCCAAAAGCACCGAGCAGGGGGTGACATCCATATTGTATTTGCGTGCCGAAAACAGTATCGGTCGCATCAGTCCGGGATATTTGGTTTCGGCGGTTTTTTGTAATTGCAATGCAAAGGTTAGATTTTCTTCCCATCGCGGGAAGTCGGTTACCTTACCGTCCTCACAGCCTGCAATAATCATAATCTGCGCCGCTTTTTTGCCGTTTATTTCCGCTGTCGGCTTAATGCGTGTGCCGTCGCTTTGCTTGATTGCGTCGCGGTGCACATCAATGACAACCTGAATACTCGGATTCTCCGCCATAATTTTTTCGATGCTTTCTCTCGAACGGTCATAAGCGCCCGTGTATTGCGCATCGTGGATTTCGGTATCGTGCACAACGCCGATGCCCATTTTTGTCAGTTCCTCACAAATTGCTGTGCCCACACGCACCATATTGCGGTCGGGGCTGTTACTGCGCGTGACATAGTCGGTTGTGTACCAACCGTAATTCAGCAATTCGTAGCTTTCGGTGGTGTGCGTGTGGAAAATCAGCACGGTCGGCGCGCTTTTGTCTGTGACAGACAGCGTTGCGCGCTTTTCCTCTACGGATTTTATATCCATAGAATGGGATGCCGTAGTGTTGCGCACTGTAATATTTTCATAGGTATCGGTGGCATTTGCCGCATCATATTGCTTTTCGACAATATTGCCGCCTTTCTCTGCAATGGCAAAAACGGCTTTGGCTTCCTGCATCATTTGGAGAATGTCAGCGGGTGTGTCTGTTTCGGTTGCCGGTTTTTCCGTGGCGGCAGTGGCTTGTACGCGGTTCTCAATCGGGACGGAAACAGATGCACTCTGCGAAGTGCTGCCGTTTTGCGCGGCACGGGCAAAATCGTTTTTGATGACCTCTGCCGTGCCCTGCGGTAAAGCGAGTGAAGCGCTGAACAATGCCGCTTTTTCGAGCGGCGCAGTGCTGTGCATACCGATAAACACGGTGCACAAAAGCAGCACAGGCACGGCAAGCGTTAACAGAACGCGGTTTGCGGCGTCACCGTTATTTTTTCGGCGTGACAAAGTTTTTCGTGTACCCATAAGCGAGTCCTTTCGCACATATCCTTCCGTTCTATGGATATGCCGAAAGACACGCGAATATTAAACGATATTTAAAAGAATATCGGGGGAAACCGACGGCTGTAACGCACAGTTGAGCGCAAGGGACAAAAATCGTGATGCGCGGCGAATGAGCGTGTCAATTTCGCGGGGGGTTACCATCATTTCACGCGCTTGCGTTTCCGCTTCTTCGTGCAGATTTTGCTCGTCTCCCGTAAAATCTCGAATTAAAGTGACTGCGTCCACCACCGTCGGCACCCCGACGGCTATGACGGGTACACCGAGCGTTTCTTGGTCAATGCGTGCACGGCTGTTGCCCACGCCCGAGCCAGGGGTGATACCTGTGTCGGTCAACTGTACGGTATTTCCGAGCCGCGACAGACTGCGTGCGGCAAGCGCGTCTACGGTGACCACCGCGCGCGGGCTTATTTCATTTACCAAGGCCTTGAGCGCTTCTGCGGTTTCCAACCCCGTTTGGCCCAAAACGCCGAAGGTGACTGCTGAAACAGGGCGCAAATCGGGAAAGCCGAGTGTGGTTGCCATATGCCTGTCGATATGCCGCGTGGCGAAAATTCCGCGTGCGGTTTTCGGGCCTAAGGCGTCGGGCGTAATGTTCTCGTTGCCCAAACCCGCGACTAAAACTGCACCGTCTCGGTCGGGCAACACTTCGGCAAGTGTGTCCGTCATCGCGGAAAGACGCCCATCCAACAGCTCGCTGTCGTGCGAAAATTCGGGAATTTCCAAAGTGATATATTTCCCTTTCGGCTTGCCGATTTCCCGTTCGCCCGCATCGTTTAACACCTCGATTTCCGTAATTTTGACTTCGCCGCGCGTGCGGGTTTGCATACGCACATTTTCACTTTCTTTTGTGCCGCAGAGTGCGCGGCGCTCCACTGCCAAATCGGTGCGAAAATCCATTTTGCCGCCTCCTAAACGATAAATCTCCTTTTAGTATGGGCAAAACGGAAAAAACTATTGCGAAATTCAAAAAAAAACTTGCTTTTTTCAGAAAAGAATGGTAATATATATTCCGCTAATGTAAGGGAGGTGTGACCGTATGCCGAATATTAAGTCCGCGAAAAAGCGCGTTATCGTGAACAACAAGCGTGCACAGCGCAATAAGTCTATGAACTCTGCGCTTAAAACCGCAATCAAAAAGGCAAACGCAGCGATTGAATCCGGCGCAGCCGACAAAGAAGCACTCGTGACTGCCGCTGTGAAAAAGATTGACCAGGCGACTGCAAAGGGGCTTCTTCACAAAAACAACGCTGCCCGTAAAAAGTCCGCCCTCGTTTCTAAACTCAACAAGGCGTAAGTTTCCTTTGACAACTGAAATGAGAAAAGTTTAAATGCCGCTGAACTTTGTTCTGCGGCGTTTCGCTTTTTATTATATTGCTTTCCTCAAAAAACAGGCTCCCGAAATTTCGGAAGCCTGTTTTGCATATCCTGCATATCCATATTTGATTTGTCTTATGCTTTATAGCCTTTTTTGCGAAGCAGGGCATCGATTTTGTCCGCAGGATTGAGCAAGTGACTGACGGACATATCGTGGTTTAAGGTGTCGATAATATACGAAACATATTTCGACATA
>JBJEPR010000142.1:0-1693 GCA_051881335.1 Candidatus Fimenecus sp.
CACTCCACTCCACTTCAGGGCTTCCCGTTGCACTTTTCCTTGCATCTTATTTTTTTCGGAACTTTGTCTCACATCATTGACAAACGTACATTTCGTCCGCGGGGCGTTTTTCCTTTTCTTTGCGGCGCGTGACGGCAAAGGTCACGGCATACACCGCCTCTGCCCCGCCTAATTTCAACATTTTGGCACATTCCGAAAGCGTTGCGCCCGTGGTTTTGATGTCATCGACCAGCAATATCGTTTTGCCCTGCACATGTTCGAGATTGCACGCTTCAAACACACCAAATACATTGCCCGTCCGCGCACGGGCAGATAATGTATGCTGACTTTCGGTTTCATAGAGTTTTTCGAGCAGTGTCAAGCACGGCAAATCGAGTTCTTCCGAGAGGGCGCGTGCCAGCGTTTCGCCCGGATTCCATTCGCGCGAGCGCAACTGCTTTTTCGTAAACGGTACAAAGGTCATACAGTCAAAAGTGATGTCCGCATATTCGCGCCGCACCACCGCCGCCATATCCCGCGCAAAATCCGACGCCAAAAAGTCCTTGTCTTCGAATTTATACCGATATACCGCCGTGCGGACGGCGTCCTCGTAATAAAACGGCGCGCAGACGGCTATAAACTGCAATTTATGCTGTTTGCAAATGCAGTCTTCCTTTTGGTGACCGCAAAGCGGGCATATCGGCGCCGAAATGCGCGGCAAATGCTCACGGCAATCGTCGCAAACCGTGTGTTCGGGCACAATCGGCACGCCGCAATATAAACAGCGGCGCGGGAACACCGCGCACAGCGCACGGTCACAAAGGTGTTTTACCGTTTCGCCGTTCATTGGATTTCCTGTTCGAGCGCGTCAAATTCGGGCGTAGAGAAAAATTCACCGAGCGTGATATCAAGCCCGTCGCAAAGTTTTTTCAATGTGACGACGGACAAATCACGGTATTCCGCTGACATCAGGCTATAAACTGTGGACGGTGTTACGCCCGCCGCATTTGCCAAGGCATTGTAAGTCATTTGCCGTTCGGCACATACATTTTGAAGTCTTTGTACAATTGCATCTTTTACACCCATATCATCACCGATATTAGTGTATGCAATTCTACGCACGCGCGTATACGTACGTACGCAAAAAACAACCCAGCTTTATGGGTTGCTTTTTAGTAAATGTATTTTAATTTATTGTATTTCCTGTTCAAGCGCGTCGAATTCGGGCGTGGAGAAAAATTCACCCAAGGTGATGTCAAAACCGTCGCATATTTTTTTGATGGTTGACATTTTTGGCTTTTTACTTTTACAGTAAATAATATTTTTTACAGTTGATGGTGGAATATCCGCTTTATTTGCGATTTCATTGATAGTAAAATTTTGTTCGCCGCACAGTTCCAAAATTCGATTGCGTATTGCAAACAATAATTCCGTATCCATAATACACCTCCGCAGTGGTTATGGCATTAGGATACCATACAAAGCAGTAAAAGAATAGGCTATGCGTGCTACTATTCGTCTACGCATAGCCTGTTTTTATATATATGCTTGTCATTCTGAGCGAAGCGAAGAATCTTGCGCGGCAAAATGTAATTCCATCGTTCCGAGATCCTTCGCCTACGGCTCAGGATGACAAAATCTTTACTTTACACTTTTCTGTGTCATTCTGAGCGAAGCGAAGAATCTTGCGCGGCAAAATGTAATTCCATCGTTC
>JBJEPR010000142.1:1793-3058 GCA_051881335.1 Candidatus Fimenecus sp.
TTTTCTGTGTCATTCTGAGCGAAGCGAAGAATCTTGCGCGGCAAAATGTAATTCCGTTATTCCGAGATCCTTCGCCTGCGGCTCAGGATGACAAGATCTTTACTTTACACTTTTCTGTGTCATTCTGAGCGAAGCGAAGAATCTTGCGCGGCAAAATGTAATTCCGTTATTCCAAGATCCTTCGCCTACGGCTCAGGATGACAAAATCTTTATTTTGCACTTCTCTTTGTCATTCTGAGCGAAGCGAAGAATCTCATTTCAAAGTATTGTTTCCCACAAGTCTTCCCATTTCGGATTTACCGTTTCTACCAACGCATTCTTTTTTGCACGCGTCCAACCCTTTAACTGCTTTTCACGCTGTATGGCGTCACGGACATCCGGTGCGGATTCTACATACACTAATTTCGTCACATTATATTTTGCAGTAAAGCCATCTAACATATGATTTCGATGTTCATACACACGGCGTACAATATCATTTGTAACACCAATATACATCACCTTGTCAGTTTTGTTTGTCAAAATATAAACATAATACATACACAGATGACCTCTTTTGAGATCCTTCGCCTACGGCTCAGGATGACAGAATTCTATTTTCCTTGTGTTTTACCGTTCAAACTTCAATGTAATGATTTCAAAGGGTTTCACGGACAGGGTGACGGTTCTGCCGTCAGGCTGCAATTCAGTTTCCTCGTTTTCGAGTAAATCACACAAATACACCTTTTTGAAGTCAAATCCCGCCGTTAAGGTCACTTCGGTGCGCTGGTTATACGCTTCGTACAGCCGCGCGACTACCGCGTCGCCGTGCTCTGCTTTTTTGACCGTTTCCATCATCACATTTTCGCGGTTCATAGAAAACAGAGAATAGCTTTCGGGCAACGCACCGTTTTGCTTTTGCACCTTGCAGGCAGTAAGCGGCTGATTTAAGAGATACGCCTGCTGTACCGTGCCCGCGGCGCGGAAATCGCCCGCGTGCGGGTACAAAGAATAGGTAAAGGTGTGGTGTCCGCGGTCGGCGGTTTCGTCAGGATAAGTACCGCATTTGAGCATCGTCAGGCGTATTACGCCGTCGTGAATATCGTGCCCGTATTTGCAGTCATTAAGCATTGAAACGCCGTAGCCGTATTCCGACAAATCGACAAACTTGTGCGCACAGACCTCAAACCGCGCGGCGTCCCAACTGGTATTTTTATGCGTGGGCCGCTCCACCGTACCGAACTGAATATCATAGGTGGCTTTGTCGGCGTTAATCTCCACGGGGA
>JBJEPR010000143.1:0-3051 GCA_051881335.1 Candidatus Fimenecus sp.
GAACGGTCGAGACCGTTCCCTACGCACAAAATACATTTTATAGGGTAGGGCGGGGGCTTGCCCCCGCCGTTTCCGCCCCCTCTGACGAGGGGGCTGTCAAATGCATCGCATTTGACTGGGGGAGAGATTTTTCTTTTTCTCTCCCTCCGTCACGGCTACGCCGTGCCACCTCCCTCGTCAGAGGGAGGAATAACGGACGGTCGACTCGACCGCCCGATTGTCATTCTGAGCCGTTAGGCGAAGAATCTCGTTGCGTGCAAGGTTTACTTTTTGCTATTGGCGATCCTTCGCTTTGCTCAGGATGACAAATTACCCCTACAAATCCCAATTTGTGCGCGTAGGCGTTACACAAAATAAATCGGGTTGCTGACGCACCGTGCAAAGGGCGGTATGGGCAATTTACAGTCCGCAGGCAGTCGGAAGTGCATCACGGTTTTATAGGCGATTTTTCGGATTGCACCGTATTGCGTCAGAATTTCGGCACGGACAAAGCCTTTTTCTTTAACCGAAATATCCGCTTCGTGGACTTTCTCCCCTGCTTTGGCGGTATATTCATATAAAACTGTATCATTGCCATAAACGACAACGCGGTCTTTGTGCTTTAACCCCTCGGCTTTGATATGTACCGTGGTTTCAGGCTGGTATTCCACGGTATCGCCTTGCATAGCCTGCCCGCAGGTCAAAAACAGCTTCGGACCGTTGACACTTGCGGTAACAAAGGCATTGCCTTGTTTCAGGGCTTTCAAAATATCCGCCGAGGTACAGGACTCTGCGCAGACATAGGTGGTCGGGCGGGCAAGCAAATCCGTCACCACATAATCCCGATGATAATCGCTCCCGCCGACGGCGGCAAGATGCTTGCCTTTTAACAATTCCTGATGCCACCAGGCGATTGCCGTCATATTATCAATATGCTGGGGGCCGTTCCAAATCTCCACGCAGTCGCAGGTAAAGCCCTCTCGCGGGAGATGCCAGCCGCAGTTTTTACATTCGGGGTGATTTAAGGAAACCACCGCGCCGTTCTGCTTGGCTTCTTCATACAGCGGCAGAAAATCCTCAAAACTGTTAACGCAATAGGGCTTGGTAAACGCTTGTCTTACACCCCAAAAATTGATATGCCCCAAAAACGAAGTCAACTCTGTCCCCTTTAAGACGAGCATATCACGGTTGTTGTAGTCATTATATGCCGCAACACTGTTATTGTGGTCGGTAATGATGAGATAGTCGAGTCCTTTTTTATTCGCCTTTTGGATAAGCGCCTCAGGCGAATATTTGCCGTCGCTGTGGAAGGTGTGGGAATGGGTATCGCCTTTCAGCCAGCGTTTTTCTTTGAAACGAAACACGATTTCATACTCTGCACGCACGCCGTTCCCGACGCGATCAATACCCACAATGATTTTCCAGTTTCCGGCGGCGGGTACACAGCGGTCATAGCCGGGTGTTGCGTACTTTTCGCTGATAATCACCTCTTGCCGCACATTGCCGGACGCGCCGATTTGTTTACCGTCCGCGCCCACAAGCCCGAAATCGAGGTTGCCGTCCGCTTTGGGCGACCAGGTGTGGCGTATCCGAAGCTCCTCGACATTTTCAGGCACTTCAAAATCCAGATAAAAGCATTTTTTGCAGTCTTGCGGGGTAAAGGTTTTTTCCAATCTTACAGTCTCGGTTTTCATAATTTCTCGCTCCAAACAGATTTGTTATAATCATACAGTATTTTCTTAAAAATGTCAAAGGAACTGTTGCAAACGACGGGAAAATATGCTATATTTTTCTACATCAAGCAAAAAGTGAGGGAGACATTATGGAAAACAACCAACCGCAAAGTAAAGTGCGCAAAACCTCGCCGTTTCGGTACGGCATCGGTATGTTCGGCACCTCTATCCCTATCAATATGTTCAAAACCTACGCAGCCATCTTTTATGTGGATATGCTTGGGTTGCCGATGAAGCGGTATTCGCTTGTGTTGCTGATTTACACCTTTGTGGATGCGATTGACAACCCCGTTTACGGCTTTTTGTCTGATAAAACCCGCACCCGTTGGGGACGCAGACGCCCGTGGCTTGTGATCGGCGTACCGCTTTTGATTTTGTGCTTTATTTCGTTCTTTAATGTGCCGTCGTTTATCGGCGAAAATCAAACTGCACTGTTTATCTATTTTCTGCTGATGTACATATTAACAGGCACGCTGGATTCGTTAATGAATGCCAACTACGGTGCATTGTTCCCCGAATTGTTCCACAGCGACCATGAGCGCGCAAAAACCAACGCCATTCGCCAAGCGTTCCAGTTGGTGGCTATGGTCATCAGCATTGCGCTGACGCCTATGATTACGGAAAAAATCGGGTATCGCTTAACGGCAGTAATTTACGGTATTTTAGCATTAGCGGTCATTATGTACTGCACCTTCGGCTGTCATGAGGACCCCGAAAGCTGGTCCACGGAAACCCCGAAGATTTGGGGCAGTATTAAAGCGCTTATTACCAACAAAAAGTTTTGGATTTTCGGGCTTGCGGGCGCATTCTATTCCGCCGCGTTTTCCTTGATTTCGCAGGCGATTTCATTCTATGTGAAATACTCCTTGAAACTCGACAGCGGCAAAACCACGCTGTTGATGGCGGCGGTGTTTGTGGTGGCGCTTATCGGCGTTGTGATTTGGAGCAAGATTACCAAGCGCGTTTCGATTATGAAGGTTTGGCGCACTTCCTTTTTCGTAATGGCTATCGGCAGTGCGCCGCTGTTCTTTGTAAACAGCTTAGTTCCCGCGATGTGCATTGCGGGCATCGTCGGCTTCGGCGTTGCAGGGTGCTTAACCACAATGGACTGCATCGGTGCAAAAATTATGGACGAGGACTATCAAAAATACGGTGTAAAGCGTGAAGCGATTATTTCCAGCTGTATGGGTGTTTTAAATCGCTTAAACGGATTGTTTACCTCGCTCGCCTTTTACATTGCGGCAACCGTATTCGGCTTTGAAAACGGCGAAAATCCGGGGCCCAATCCCGACCTTGCCTCGCGCTTTTTGTTGATTATTTTCCCGGGTGCGGCAGTTTT
>JBJEPR010000144.1:0-3046 GCA_051881335.1 Candidatus Fimenecus sp.
AACTCAACCACTTTTTCTATTCTCTTTTTGTCTCACATCAATTGTAAACCTACAACAATCCGCCGTGGTTTGTACCTTTTTTAATTGACATCACGCACAGGGTATTGTATAATATTTTCTGTATTGTTAGATTGCTTTGCAAACACTTGCAAAGCGTATTTTAAGGAGGAACCATAGAATGGTTAAAGCAATTGTCGGCGCAAACTGGGGCGACGAGGGCAAAGGCAAAATCACCGATATGTTCGCTGAAAAAGCGGATATTATTATCCGGTTTCAGGGCGGTGCAAATGCCGGCCACACCATCATTAACGACAAGGGGCGTTTTGCGTTCCACTTAATGCCCAGCGGCGTCTGCTATGACCACACCACCTGCATTATCGGCAACGGCGTAGCGCTCGACATCAACAAATTCTGCAAAGAATTGGAGGATGTCAAAAAAGCGGGGTTAAATCCGAAGCTGTTGGTTTCGGACCGTGCGCAGATTTTAATGCCGTACCACATTTTGTTTGATACCTATGAAGAAGAGCGTTTGGGCAAAAACGCGTTCGGCTCGACCAAAAGCGGTATCGCACCGTTTTTCAGCGACAAATACGCTAAAATCGGCATTCAGGTCAACGAGCTGTTTGACGATGAGACCTTAAAGGCGAAGTTAGACAACATTTGCACGCTCAAAAACCTAACGCTGAAATATGTGTATGACAAGCCCTTACTTGACAAAGACGAATTATACGCTACCTGCGTAAAATACAGAGAAATGATTGCGCCCTATGTTTGCGACACCCACGCCTATGTGCAAAACGCATTGGCAGAGGGCAAGGAAATTCTGTTAGAGGGGCAACTCGGCACCTTAAAAGACCCCGATTTCGGCATTTACCCGATGGTCACCTCCTCCTCTACCCTTGCGGGCTACGGCGCCGTGGGCGCAGGCATTCCGCCGCACAAAATCGAGGAAATTATTGTCGTGACAAAAGCATATTCCTCCGCAGTAGGTGCAGGTGAATTTGTATCGGAAATTTTGGACGAGGACGAGGCGCAGGAACTGCGTATTCACGGCGGCGACAAAGGCGAATTCGGTGCCACCACAGGCAGACCGCGCCGTGTGGGCTGGTTCGATTGCGTGGCAACCCGCTACGGCATTGCATGTCAGGGCGCGACAAAAGTCGTGATGACCGCGCTTGACTGCCTTTCCTATTTGGACGAAATCAAAGTCTGCACAGGCTATGAGGTAGACGGCAAAGTGATTAAAGATTTCCCCACCACGCCGACCTTGAAAAAATGCAAGCCCGTTTTGACCACCCTCAAAGGCTGGCACTGCGACATTAAGGGCATTCGTGACTACAAGCAGTTGCCGCAAGAAACCCGCGATTATGTGGAATTCATTGAAAAAGAACTCGGACATCGCATTGATATGGTATCGAACGGTCCTGAGCGCGAAGCGATTATTTACAGATAATTTCGGAGGAGATTTGCGGAATGGAAAAAATTCTTGTTCTCGATTTCGGCGGGCAATACAATCAACTGATTGCGCGCAGGGTGCGCGACCACCATGTGTACGCCGAAATCCTCCCCTACACCACGCCGCTTTCGGAAATCCGTTCCCGCGGCTACAAGGGCATCATTTTTACAGGCGGTCCGAATTCCGTCTATGACGAAAGCTCGCCGCACTACACCAAAGAAATTCTCGATTTGGGCGTGCCGGTGCTCGGCATTTGCTACGGCTGTCAGTTAATCTCTTGGATGCGCGGCGGCGAAGTCAAAACCGCACCTGTGTCGGAATACGGCAAAATCGAGGTCACGGCGGACACCAAAAGTCTGCTGTTCAAAGGCATTCCCGAAAAAAGCATTGTGTGGATGAGCCACACGGACTATATTGCAAAAGTGCCCGAGGGATTTTCGGTCATCGGCACAACGGACGATTGCCCCTGTGCCGCTATGGAAAACCGTGCGGAAAACATCTATGCCGTGCAGTTCCACCCCGAGGTGACGCACTCCGAATTCGGCAAAGAGATTTTGCACAACTTCTTATATGAAGTCTGCCACTGCGTCGGCGACTGGGTAATGGACGATTTTATTGAAAACACCGTGCAAAAACTGCGCGCACAAATCGGCGACAAGAAAGTCATTTTGGGACTTTCGGGCGGCGTAGATTCGTCCGTGGCGGCGGGGCTTCTCTCCCGCGCTGTCGGCAAACAATTAACCTGTGTATTTGTAGACCAAGGGTTAATGCGCAAGGACGAGGGCGATTTCGTTGAAAAGACCTTTACCTCGCTTTTTGATATGCGTTTCGTGCGCGTCAACTGCCAAGAAGCATTTCTTGCAAAGCTGAAAGGCGTGACCGATCCAGAGGAAAAGCGCAAAATCATCGGCACGGAATTTTATAATGTCTTTTGGAACGAAATCCGCAAAGAAGCGGACAACGGCTTTTTTGCACAGGGCACAATTTACCCCGACTGCATCGAATCGGGCAAAGGTGATGCTGATGTCATAAAAACGCATCACAACCGTGTCAAAATGCCTGATGATATCGAATTTGCAGGCGTGATTGAGCCGCTTTGCGACCTGTTCAAGGACGAAGTCCGCGCTGTCGGCGAGAAATTGGGCATTCCCAAAGAGCTCGTATGGCGTCAGCCGTTCCCCGGTCCGGGACTCGGTGTGCGCATTATCGGTGAAATCACCGCCGAAAAGGTCAAGATTTTGCAGGAGGCAGACGCAATTTTCCGCGACGAAATGGCGAAAACAGGCTATGAAAAGCATTTAAGCCAATTCTTCGCCGTACTGCCCGATGTAAAAACCGTGGGCGTGATGGGCGACCACCGCACCTATGACCACCTGATTGCCCTGCGTGCCGTCACCACCGACAACTTTATGACGGCGGATTGGGCGCAAATCCCCTACGATTTGCTCGCCAAGGTGTCAAACCGCATTACGAATGAAGTTGACCATGTCAACCGCGTGGTCTACGACATCACCTCCAAGCCCCCCGGAACGGTGGAGTGGGAATAAACTATAACTTTGACACACAGCGGTAGAGCGTTCTGCCGCTGTT
>JBJEPR010000145.1:0-13786 GCA_051881335.1 Candidatus Fimenecus sp.
CATCGGAATACACCTTGACGGTGATGGTTTGATTCTCGCGTACGGTAAATCGGCGGGAAGTGATATAGGTTACGGGGTCGAGGCTCCAATAGGCTTTATAGAGAAAAAACGCGTCCTTTTTGGTTTTGCGGTCATAGGTGACAAGTCCTTTATCGTTGCGCCCGGGCAGTTCCCCCTCGTTGCGGATATCCACCGCAAAGTCAAACAAGTTCCATACAAACGCGCCCCAAACCTTGTTGTGCCGTAGCGACATAAAATAGCGAAGTGCGTGCTCGTGGACGATACTCGCCCATTCCTCGGGATGAAACGCACAGGTGGTATCTTTCGGCTGTTTCGGGGTTTCGGTATGGTGCAAAGTATTTGCACCCGCGCCGTATTCGGACACGGCAATGCCGCGCCCTCGGTTTCCACGGATATGATAATTGACCTGATACCGAAAATGCGAGGGCTTTCCCATATACCACCCCGGGTAGATATTACAGCCCTTTACATCGGACTGCCAGCGGTAGCCGTAGGTGTGATTGACCGCCATGGCGGTATAGCGGGTACTGTCTAAACTGCGGGCGGTTTCGTGTAAGGTGCGCATCATTTCGGCGGCGGTATCGCCGTATTTTTGCATCACTTCGTTGGACATACTCCAACAGAAAATCGACGGGCGGTGCCCCTGCTGTAAAATGAGTTCCGTCATTTGCTGTACGGCGTTTTCGAGTTGGCGCGCGGTAATGGCTTTGTCGAGCACGGTATCGGTCGGCAATGGGGATTCTTTTAAGCCGCCGATGTGGTCGACAAACGGAATTTCCGCCCAAACGAGCAGACCGTAACGGTCGCAAAGGTCATAAAAATGCGGGTGGTGCGGATAGTGCGCCAGCCGAACGGCATTTGCGCCGATTTCATAGAGAATGGAAAAATCCTCATCGTGTTCATTGACGGTGATAGCATTGCCCATATTCTCGCGGTCTTGGTGACGATTGACGCCGCGCAACGGGTAACTGTTGCCGTTTAAAAAGAAGCCTTTTTGGGGGTGAATTTCAAAATAGCGAATGCCGATTTGTTTTTCCACCCTGTCGAGGACGGTATCGCCGTCACGCAGTTCGCAAACCACAGTATAGCAAAACGGGTCTTTTCTGCCGTTCCAAAGGTGCGGATTCTGAATATGTAAGCAAAGTTCGGTTTGCGGATTTTCAACCGTTACCGACTGTTCGACAACCGTTTCGCCGTGTTCGGAAAGCACGGCATCTAACGGAAAATCCGTATTTTGAATATACGGACAGCCTCTAAATTCGGACGGCACGCACACAGACACAGAGAGCATTTTGCCGACGGCATTCCCCGCGGTTTTCACCTGCACGCTCACGGGCGCGTCATTGCGCACTTCGGGGGTATTGGGCACAGTGATTTTCACACCGTCAGAGCCGTTCTCGGGCAGAAAATGTGCCGCTTCGGTTTCTACAAAATGCACCTCGCGGTAAATACCGCCGAAAAAGGTGAAATCCGCCTCTAACGGATTTACATCGGGGAACGGCGAATTGTCCGCCCGCACAAACAAGGTGTTTTCCCCGTCACAAAGCGCGTCGGTCACGGGCACACAAAAGCGCGTATAACCGCCGCGATGTGTGGCGACGGTTTGCCCGTTCAAAATCACTTCGCAAACGGCATTCACACCTAAAAAATCAAGATAATAGCATTTATCAGCTTGTTTTTTTACAGTAAAGATCTTTTTGTAAAGCCCCTCGCCGCGTTTATAATCGTTGCCGCCGTCCTGCCCGTCCAAATTGTTCCAAGTGTGCGGCAGGGTTACGGGCACAAAATCGGCGCTTTCTTCCGTTTTTGCACCGAAGCAAAACAGCCAATCGGTAAGAAATGTTTGTGTGGTTCGCATCGTTTTCTCTCTCCATTCTTAGTATTTATATAGTATCGTAAAGCAAAGAGAATGTCAAATCGCACACAGCGGTTGACGATATTTTGCAGATATGGTACAATACTGATATTTCCCGATGCTTGCATCGGGCTGTATTTATGTGTAAGTGAGGGAACAAAGAAATGAAAGAAGTCTCCAGAAAAACGGTGATTAACTTTTGTCTGCCGCAGTTTGCAGTCGGGTTATTCACCACGATGCTCAACAACTATTTAATCTATTTTTATCAGCCGACCGAAGCGTCGGGACTGCCCGTTTTAATTACACAAGGGTATGTCTTTCTCGGCATTTTAACGGTTATCGGGCTGATTAAAGCCATTGGGCACATTATTGATGCGTTTTCCGACCCCATTGTGGCAGGTATCAGCGACAAATGCAACCACAAAGGCGGCAGACGGATTCCGTTTATGAAATGGTTTGCGGTTCCTTTTGCATTAAGCGCACTGTTGATTTTCTGGTCACCGTCGCAAAATCCGATTTTCAACAATATTTGGCTTGCGGTATTCATTTGGGCATATTACATTTTCTACACGCTGTATATGATTCCCCACAACGCCCTGCTTCCGGAAATGATTACCAACGAGGGCAAGCTCGTCGACGCCTACACTTGGAGCTCGCTTTTCTTTGTGGTCGGCAGTATGCTCGGCTACGCGACCACAGCGATTGTGGCATTGATGAAAAAGGCTTTTTCTTTTACACCGATTATGGCGTGGCGTATGGCCTTCTTGGCATTCACCGTAATTGGCGTGGTACTGCTTCTCATTCCGGCGCTGACTATCAAAGAAAAAGACTATGTCAATTCCGTGCGCCCGACGGTTTCTTTGGGCAAATCCTTAAAGCACGCCTTTTCCAACAAGCATTTTGTACTCGTCACCTTAGGACAGTTGTTTGAGGGCACGGGTATGAGCTTTTTCCAAGCGTGCATTATGTATTACATAACCGAACTGATGGGCATTCCCGAGGAACAGTCCATCATCATTATGGCGACCTCGATTGTCGGCTCGTTGATTTTATACCCCGTTATCAACAAGTGGTCAAAGGCAAAAGGCAAAAAAGTACCGATGATTGTGGGCTGTATTGTCTTTACCGTGGCAGAATTTTTGATTTGTTTTGTAGATTTCTTCCCGCAAGACCACAAGCTGGCAACGGCAATTTTATTTGCCCTGTTTGTGTCGCTTCCGTTTGCGGTTCTGAACATTCTTCCCTCCTCCATGATGGCGGATGTCATTCAGTATGACACGATTAAGACGGGCATTAACCAAGAGGGCACCTTTGCCGCGGCAAAAAGCTTTGTCACCAAAATGGGCACCTCCATCGCGATTATGATTGTGCCGTCCTTGGTGGTTATCGGTGCGGCAACGGGGGAAAGCGTCGGTAAAAAAGGTCTTTTGCTGACGGCGATTGTCGGCGGGCTGTTTACGCTGGTTTCCGTTGTGATTTATGTCTTCTACAATGAAAAAGAAATCCTCACCGCCATTCGTGCCGCCAAAAAGGAGAATACAAAATGATTGTGTTATATATTGTTCTTGCGTTGCTTGCCCTTCTCATTTTGGTGCTTTTGGGCAATACCTTTGCAGTTTCCAAAAAGGCGCGCAAGCTGACTGCGGCAAAATCCGCGCACACGGAAAGTGAAATTGAAACCTACGCCCTGCGGTTACGCAAAATGATACAATGTAAGACCGTATCGGTAAAGGACAGTTACGAGGACACGGAATTTGAAAAACTCCGCGATGTAATGCAGGAATTGTTCCCGTTAGTCCACGAAAAGGCGGAAAAAATGACCTTTTCCGATGACTGCTGGATTTATAAGTTAGAGGGGAAGGATAAATCCCACAACATTATGCTGATGTCGCACCACGATGTGGTGGCGGTCAGCGGCGAATGGGAGCACGACGGGTTTTCGGGCGAATTTGCAGACGGCAAAATATGGGGACGCGGCACGGTTGATACCAAAACGCCGCTGTTTGCGGAATTTTCGGCGCTGGAAGAACTGCTGAGTGAGGGCTATGAGCCGCCTTGTAATGTGTATATCGGTTCTTCGCACAATGAGGAGTTGGGCGGCGACGGTATTCCGACCGCACTCGAATATTTTAAAGCACACAACATTCGTTTTGATGTGATTTTAGACGAAGGCGGCGCCATTATTGAGCCGCCGCTCGGCGGAATGCACTGCGATAAATGCGCGATGGTTGCCGTGCACGAAAAAGGCAGATATTACTTAAACTGCACGGCAAAAGCGGCAAATGCCCACGCAAGCCTTACTGCCGCCGCAACGAAAAATCCCGTGGAGCGCATGGCGGCGTTTATGCAGGAAATAGACGACAAGAATATATTTATCCGCCGTTTAAATCCGCAGGTTACGGCAATGTTCCAGCATCTCGCACCCTATTCGGGCTTTGCAATGAAGCTGTTGTTCTCAAACCTTTGGCTGTTTGCGCCGCTTTTGAAAGCCGTTATGCCGAAAATCAACCCGCAGGCAGGCGGTCTTATCGGCACAACCTGCACCTTTAACAAAATCGAGGGCAGTTCCGAAGAGAAAATCTGCACGGCGCGCGCATTTTTGCGCCCCGTCGATGAAGCGGATTTCCAAAAGGATTTGGAGTCCTTTAAAGCGGTTGCGGCAAAATATGAAATTGAGGTCGAGGTGGACGAGACTTCCGAATACCACGGTCCTGCTGATATGACGAAACCACCCTTTGCCTACACGATGCAATGCATCGGCAAGGTATTCCCCCAGTACCCTGCATCTCCCTTTATTTTGCCGGCAGGCACGGACGCACGGACACTGACCGATGTTTGCGACTGCGTTCTGCGATTTGCGCCCATTCGCCTGTCCGCACAGCAGTTGGCTTCGGTTCACGCGGAAAACGAAAACATTGATTTGGATGCTGTTGCGGATTGCGTTGCATTTTATAAACACTTTTTGAAAAACTATACGGTTTAAATCCGCAGATACAGAAACCCCCGCAGATGTGTAAACACACCCATCTGCGGGGGAAATTATTTATTAACCGAACTGTCTGCAAAACAGGGCTTGCGGTGTTTTTACGGAACGGTCAAAACCGTTTCCTACGCATAATATCTATTGCGTGCGTTGGATCATTGCGCGACCGCCCCGTAAGGTTTGATGTAATTTCGCGGAACGACACTTAGGTCGTTCCCTACACGATAACAGTTCCAATCGAGAGGATTGGAATCTGCTTCTCTGCAAAGGAAACCTACGATTTACGATTCGCGGCGGTCAAAGGCTGTCGGCGTTTCAAACAGGTGGCGCACTTCGGCCAAATTGTCGGTTTGCGCCAATATCCACATCAGTTTCACCGCGGCGGCTTCTATGGTCATATCGCAAAGTTCCAATAGCTGCAAATCAGTTTTTGCCCTTTTGCCGACCGCATAGACAGACATATCCGTACCTTCATACAAAACTTGTGTGCCGACCGCCACAATTTTACCGCTTTTTGTGATTTCTTCGACTGCATCATACAAATACGCGGGCACACCGCCCAAGCCATAGGTTTCCAAAATCAAGCCGTCGCAGGCTTCCGCCACGGCAAGCAAGGTTTTTGCCGAAACACCCGGAATGCAGGTAAACACGGCCACGCGGGGATTGATTGTTTGATAAAACTGCGGCATATCCTCTGCTGTGTTCTGCGGCGGCAAAGCCTTCCGGATTTCGCCGTCCGTAATTTCGGCTAAATACGGGAAATTCACACTTTCAAATGCCGCACTACTGCGCGTATACAGTTTTTTGGCGCGCGTGCCTGCAATCACCCGCCCGCCGAATACAACCGACACACCGCCCACGCCGAAAACGGCGTACAAAAATGCGTCATACAAATTTTTCGGCGCGTCGGAGCCGTCCGTATCAATCGGATTTTGCGCGCCTGTGAGTACCACGGGCTTTCCGTTTTCCTGTATCAAATACGAGAGTGCCGCCGAAGTGAATGCGAGGGTATCCGTACCGTGCGTAACGACAAAACCGTCATACTGCGCGTAGTTTTTCTCGATACAATCGACGATTTCAAGCCACAGCGCGGGTGTAATGTCGGTACTGTCGATAGCACAAAGTTGTATGGCGGTCACCGTACACAGCGATTGCACTTCGGGCACAAAGCGCAAAAGCGCCTCTGCTTGCAACTGCGGTGCAAGCCCGTTTTCGGTTTCGCCTGCGGCTATCGTACCGCCTGTGGCAATCAACAAAATCCGTTTCATAAAAACTCCCGAAAACAAACAATGCAAGCGCAACCGAATTGCGCCTGCACAGTTTCTTATTTTTCTTGTAACAGCGTTTCCAAAAGCGCTGAACAGCCGTCAAAAATATCGCGGTATGCTTTGTCGAAATCCCGCGTATACCACGGGTCGGCAACATTGCCGCCGTTCGCGGTGAAATCGAGCAATTTGCAAACCTTTTTCTGCGGGTCTTTTGGAAAAATATACCCGATATTCCGAATATTGTTGTCATCCATACAGACGAACAAATCGTATCGGTCGTAATCGTCTTTGCGTAGTTGTACGGCGCGCTTGCCAGCACAGGAAATGCCGTGCTTTTCCAACTCCGCTTTCGCCGGCGGGTACACGGGACTGCCCACCGTGCCGCAGATTTCTTCACTGCTGGTTGCCGCCGACTGCACAAAAAAGCAGTCGGCAATGCCCCGTTTTTGTGCCATATCCTTAAATACAAATTCCGCCATCGGACTGCGGCAAATGTTGCCGTGGCAGACGAACAAAATGCGTGTCATATTGGTTTATTCACCGCGTTTGTCGCCGTAGAAGAACAGCGCAACCGTACCGGGGCCTGTGTGCGAGCCGATGACCGTGCCGATATTGTTAATCATCACTTTGCCGTCTAAATTTTTAAAGGTCTCCTCCACGCGCGAAGCCACTGCTTCGGCATCGGCAAGGCAAGCGGAATTGGAAATAAAGCATTTTCCGGAATATTCCAAACCGCCTTCAGCGTGCTCGACCATTTTAGAGACAATCTCGTCAACGGCTTTTGACTTCCCGCGGCATTTTTGGCGCGGAATGAGCTTGCCCTCGTTGTTAACATTTAAAAGCGGGCAGATTTTGAGCATTGTGCCGAAAAAGCCCGCAACCGGCGACACTCTGCCGCCGCGGATATAGCTTGTTAAGTCGGTCGAGAAAAACCAATGGTGCAAGTTTAACTTGTTTTCTTCTAACCACGCAACAATTTCCTCTGCGGATTTGCCGCTGTCGCGCATATCTGCCGCGGTATCGACCAACAGCCCGTAGCCCGAAGACGCCGCGAGGGAGTCCACCAAATAAATTTTGTTGTCGGGGTACTGCTCCGCCAAAGTATCGCGCGCAATGCAAGCGGAATTGTAAGAGCCGGAAAGGCCGCTTGAAAAGACGATGTGCAAAATATCCTTGCCCTCTTTTAAAAACGGCTCGAAGAATTCGATATATTGCTGGACATTTATCTGCGAAGTCGTCGGCTCGGCACCGTCGGCAATCCGTTGATAAAAATCATCAAACGGAATGGATTGCCCGAGGTCATCGGCATATTCCGTACCGTCCATATTGAAATGGAAACAGACCAACTGCACATTGCGGGTTTGGAAAAATTCCAGCGGCATATCCGCCGTAGAACAACAGGATAAAATAAATTCAGACATCGTTTTGTTTACTCCTTAATTTTCTTTTGCTTTCAGCGCTTCGCTCTTTTGATATTCTTTTCCGTCCTTGCCGAGATGGTAAATCGGCAAAGTTTTTACGCCCCAAGCGCGTTTTTCCACGCGAGAATAGTTAATCCCCTTTTTCTGCATATAGGTTTTATACCATTCCAAGCGCTTTTTGAAATCCTTGTAGCGGCGGTTTTCAAGTTCCGTCCACGCAACCTCCGCAAAAGCAACAGCGCGCGGGAACATTGCAAACTGCAACGCGTCCTCGGTGTCAATCCATTCCGACCAATGCTCGCACTCCAAACCGCGAATACGCTGACCGGGTTTGCCGAAACCGGCTTTGACTTCATTGAATTTATAGACTTTTTTCAGCGGTATACGCGCATATTTCACATCAAAATAAAAATGACTGTCGGGCGACATAATCAAATCGCGCTTATATGCCTGTTTGCGCACCGCGCCGAGGTTGTGGGAAATCCAATACTGACAGACAATGCTTTCATCAAAACTATCGTTAATACAGTCGTTCCACGCAATGGCGGTTTTGCCGTATTTCTTGACAATTTCGTTGGCGCGGGACATAAAATAGCCCTGCAATTCTTTTGCGTCTTTTAAGCCCTGTTCTTTTACGACCGCTTGGCATTTCGGGCAGGTATCCCAAATCTTATGCCCCTTGGCGGCTTCGTCACCGCCGATATGGAAATAGCGGCTTTCAAACAGCGGACAGATTTCGGCGAACAGCTTGTCAAGAAAATCGTAAACTTCCTCGCTCCCCGCGCACAGAATTTCCTCAAAAATCCCGTTTTCGCATTTTACCGTTGTCTTTTCGCCTTTGCAGGACAGCTCCGGATACGCCGCCAAAATGGCGCTGGTATGCCCGGGAATGTCGATTTCGGGAATGACATCAATATAGAGCTTTTTCGCATAGGCAACGATTTCGCGGATTTCGTCCTGTGTGTAATAGTGGAAATATTCCTCCCCGCGATAGTCAAGCCCCAGTCCTTTAAAGCCCGCGTATTGGCGGCGGGAGCCGATTTCATTGAGAAGCGGAAACGCCTTGCTTTCAATGCGGAAGCCTTGGTCATCAGACAAATGCCAATGCAATGTATTGAGTTTGAGCATTGCCATTTGGTCAAGCACCCGTTTGACAATCTCTTTACCAAAGAAGTGGCGGCTTTCGTCCATTTGCAAACCGCGATAGCCGTAATGCGGCTTATCTTCAATGAACAGCCCGTTGACGGTCGCTTTGCCGTCCTGCTTTTGCGCCTGCATCAAAATCATTTTTAAGGTAACCGCACCGTAAAACGCGCCGCGTTCATCGGAGGCGGTGACAGTAATCCCGTCATTTGTCACTTTTAAAGTATAACTTTCGGGAGACATTCCGTCCGCTTTGCGGAACTTAATTGCACCCTCGCCCGAAACAGGTTTCGTTTTTAAGTATTCCGTAATAAAATTGCCCGCTGTGACAAACGGTTTTGCACACAGCACCTCGGTGCTTGAGGAAACGGTGTAAGCCCCCTCCAGTGTTTGGTAACGGTTCGGCTTTGGAATGATATTATATTTCAGCACTGTTTTACCCTCCGCTTTATTTGTCAAGATGATTATAACAAAAAACGCAGGAAAGTCAAGGCAAAACGCGTGCCCTTCTGTTTATTCCGCCTGTGTTTTTTCCGACAGTTTTTCAAACAGTTCTATAATTTTAAACCGTGCTTCATAACGGGGATTGCGCTCGGTGATTTCCGCTTCGTTTTCAGGGAGCACATCGCGCATCCCCGCCTCTGCCTCAGCAGCAGGGAGACACAGCGGCGGGAACATCACGCACCACCAATTTTGCCCTTTCCCCTCGCCTAAAATCACGCGCACGGCTTCGTATTCGCCCGCAGGCAAGGTGACTTTGCCGTCATAGGTGCGGGTATTGAAAAAATCTTTGCCGATTTCGACGCGGACCCCGTACGAAAAGCCGTTTTCACGCAAGACCGTTTCGGCGGCTTGCTGTAACGCTTGTTTTTCGCTGTCTAAAACGGTTTCGGCTTCGGCGGCGGTCAATGAGCCGTCAAACAGTTCTTCCCCTGCCGCGAGCACCGCGTCACGCACTTTGAGTTTGACGGCTTGGTCTTCTTCGGAGTCGGAATTCGCGATAACATGCATACGCAAAACCTCGTTTCGGATATTGCCGCACGACGCGCCGAACGAGGTGACACTCAAAACAACGGCAATGACAAGCCCGCAAAGCAAAGAGAGTTCCAATTTACGGCGAATTTCTTTCTGTTTTAAATATTGCATATATGTTTCAATCCTTTCTTTGCAAGATTTTTTCGTCTTGCACAGAAAGGATTGGCAAAAATTTCTAAGTTTATACAAAAAACGGCAATGCGCAATGCACTGCCGTTTGAATTGTGTATTTCATTGGCTTATTTCAGCACACTGATAGCATCGGTGATGGTTTTTTCCATTGCCTCTCTGCCGTATTTATCGACCTCTGCTTTGTCGCGCGCTTCGTGGGTCAAACACCCTGCGCCGCCGATACAGCCGCCGACGCACGCCATACCCTCAATAAAGTTGTTGGGCAACACCCCTTTTGTCGCTTTCAAAAGCGCCAAACGGCATTCCTCAATCCCATCGCAGGCAATCGGATTGTACTCTACATCCAAATTCTGCTCTTTGATGGACTGCGCAACAGCGTCCCGAAGGCCGCCGCTTCTGGCAAAAATTCTGCCGAAGTACGAAGCGTTATCCAGCACATCTTCGGGCAGTTCCGACAAATCCATATCGCGGCTGTCAAACAGCGCCTGCAACTCTTCAAAGGTCAAAACGGAGTCAATCACCGCGCCGACGCGCTCCTGCTGAATTTCCTTCTTCTTGGCGGTGCACGGCCCGATAAAGACAATTTTGCAGTCGGGGTCATTGTCTTTAATATACTTCGCAATCGCCGCCATTGGGGAAAGGTTGTGCGAAATCTTGTCGGCAAGCTGCGGGAAGCTCTTGTGGATATAGTCCACAAATGCAGGACAGCAGGAGCTGGTCAAAAAGCCTTTTTCGGCGAGTTCCTGCGCCTCAAAATACGAAACGATATCCGCGCCGAGCGCCGCTTCAACTACGCTGTAAAAGCCCAATTCTTTAATCGCGGAAATCACCTGCCCCAATTTGGCATAAGTGAATTGGCTCGAAATTGAGGGGGCTACCACGGCGTAGGTTTTGTATTTGGTATTCTTTTCGCTTTTTTTGAGAATGCTGATGACATCGAGAATATACGATTTATCGACAATCGCGCCGAACGGGCACATATATTCGCACGCGCCGCAGGAAATGCACTTATCATTGTTGATGTGCGCCGCGCGCATTTCGTCGTTTTTCATCGAAATGGCTTTGACCTTGCACGCTTTTTCGCACGGGCGCTTGTAATTGGAAATCGCAGAATACGGGCAGACCTTGGCGCACGCGCCGCAGTCTACGCATTTGGATTTGTCAATATGCGCTTTTTGGTTTTCGTCAAAGGTAATCGCATCGCGCTTGCAGACATCTTCACAGCGGTGTGCTATACAGCCGCGGCAATCCTGCGAAACCTGATAGCCGGAAGCCGGACATTCGTCACAGGCAATGTCAATCACTTCAATCACATTGGGGTTGGTTTTATCGCCGCCGCACGCCATTTTGATGCGCTCGGCAATGATGGCGCGTTCTTTATAAATACAGCAACGCATGGTCGCCTTGGGACCGGGTGCGACGACCTTTGCAATATCGTTGAAGCTGTTGGCAAGCTCGAATTCGTCCCCCTCAAACGCAATTCTTGCCACTTCGCGCAGTACCTTATATTTCAGATACTGAATTTTGGTGTCAAATTTTCTGCCTTCTTTTCCCATATCCGTTCTCCTTAAAAATAACTGACCTTGACGCGCTTACCCATATTTTTCAAAAGTTCCGAAAGCTCCTCCACCAAATGCATTTTGATGTTAAAGGTGATAGGCAAATTCGGGTTTTGGTGCGCGGGGTTAATCGCCCTGCCGACAAAGAAGTTGATGTCGGTCGCCTCCTCAAACAGCAACCGCGAAATCAAAGAAGCGCCGTCCTGCTTGACATTCCAATCGGCATAAATCGCGTCCGCCTCGTGGTAGGATTTCGCCTGTTCGAGTACACGGCTTAAGGTGATAACGCCCTCTGTAACCAAATCCACACCCTCGATTTTGGCAATCGGCGGGATTTCGGGGTCGATATAGTCCAAAAGCGTTTCAACGGGTTTGCCCAAAAATTCGCCCGCAAGCGTGGAAGTGGTACCGCCGCACACAATGTGCTTGCCCTCTTTGGCGAAAAACAGCGACATCATTTTATTGACATCTTTCGGTTCGCGCGGGGGGCCTAACATCAAATTGACGCTTTTGCGTTCGCGGATTTTGACGGTGCAAACGGTGGTGTCGTCGCCGGGCTTGCCGCCGTACAAACGGCAACACTCATCCAAAAGCAGTGCGGACATCGTTTTTGCCGTGAATTCCGGATTGTACATTTTTTCCAAAAATGCAATAATTTGGTCGCGCTCCCAACCGAAATTCATCGATGTGCCGACGCCCGCCCAAATCGCGCCGTCGCTTGTAAACACCAGAAAATCGTTTTGGCGCAAATCGACTTTGGTTTTGTAAATCATTTTGCCGCCGATTTCCATTGCGGTTTTCGGGTAATCGTAATTTTTTCCGTCCCGCAGCATAATGAGCTGTGGGTTATCATATTGTATAATTTCCGCCTCGCGGTTGTCAATGGTGCGAACAATGGTAAATGTGGAATACGCTACCTTGCGCACCTCACAAATCGGCAAGGTCGCGGCGATGGTTTCGACACAGTTTTCGAGGCTCATCCCGTTTGCCATCATCGTGGAAATGATTTTCGAGGTCAGCGTAGAAAGGATATTCGCTTTTACGCCGCTGCCGAGCCCGTCCGCCAAAACGACCACATAATTGTCGCCGCCCTGGTCAACCATTTCCACCCTGTCGCCGCAAAGCTGTTCGCCGAATTTATTGACGCTTTGATAGCCGATGTCGGTACATAAGTTATTCATCTTTCAGCGACTCCTTGAGATTGGTCAGAGCGATTTTGGTTTCCGCCGTGGTTTCACCAAGCAAAGAGGCAATCTCCTGCACAATACGCATTTGCTTTTCAATGACCTTGTCGGTTACTTCAATCGTGTGGCGGCTCATTTCCTCTTTTTTCGCTTTTTCCTCTTCCTCCGCCGTAATATCACGCATAATGCACATCAAAATATGATACATACGGTCGTAGATGATGGTTTCTTCAATATATTTGTTGTACTCGGCTAAATACACGCGCTTGTCGTGAATGCCAATGCCGCTGGAGAGCACCTCGATAAAATCAAACGGCTCCATAATGCGCACAACGGGCTCACCCAACACATCATTTTGGTTGCGAATATTGAGAATTTTGCGCGCGGCGGCGTTAATCTGCTGGACTTCCATTTCTTCATTCAAAATGAGAATGCCGTTGGGCGTGTTATGAATGATGTTGTCGGAGAAAGTTTCCGCTTTATCTTTTAAGAACGGCAGGCACATTGACAAATCCGCTTTGCCGTCCAAAACCGCCTGCGCTTTTTCACGGCAGGTATTGTACCCGCAGGAGCCGCAGTTTAACTCGTCCTCGGGGCGCATTTTGCCCATTTTATGTAAGATTTCTTCAATCGCACGGCTGCCCGCTTTGGGTTTGTCTTTCTTTAAATAAATCAGGTTTTTGGAAATATCCGCGCTGTCGGGCTGTTCGACCTCGAAATCGCCGCCGTTCGCCTGTTTTGCGAATTTTTCCACCGCCATATAGCCCTTGACGGGTGCGCGGTGGCTCTTGTTCATGGCAGGGCCGCCGATACAGCTGCCGGGACAAGCGGACATTTCGATAAAGCAATGGTGAATATTGCCGTCGATAATATCTTTTATGGCGTGAATACACGAGGACATACCGTCCACTGCGAGATAACTGTAATCGTTATTTTCACAAAGCATCGACTTTAAAACACCGCCCGAAGTCGGGAAAAAGCGTGTTTTACCCGCCTTGCCGTCGGAATCCGCCAACGGCTCGAAGGTCACATTTTCGGCTTGCATCCAATCGTCTAATTCTTCAAAGGTGAGCACGCAATCCACAATGCCTTCGTAATCCTCGCCCTCGGCTTTTTTGGAAATGCACGGGCCGATAAACACCGTCTTTGCGCCGGGGTGCTCTTTTTTGAGCAGTTCGCAATGCA
>JBJEPR010000146.1:0-2981 GCA_051881335.1 Candidatus Fimenecus sp.
AGGTCGAAATTTTTTTGAGCATTTTACCGCCCTTGCCGATGATAATGCCTTTGTGTGTTTCGCGCTCACAATAAATTGTCGCGTCAATATCCACTATCCCCGAGCCGTCCTCGCGCTCGCGCATTTTCTCAATTGAAACCGCCGCGCCGTGGGGAATTTCTTTGTCCAAAAGTCGCAACATTTTTTCGCGTATCATTTCAGCCGCAAGCACCCGTTCGGGCTGGTCAGTTAAGGTGTCATCCGGGAAAAAGTGCTCGCTTTCAAATGCTTGCTTTTTGAGTTCATCAAGCAAGATGTTCATACCGTTGCCGTCTGCGGCGGAAACGGGTATCACCGCTTCAAAATTCATTAACCCCGACAGATACGCAATGCGCGCCATCAAGTCGGTTTTATCTTTCACGGTATCGATTTTATTGACCGCCAACAGCGTCGGGATTTTTGCGTTTTTGATTTTGCCGAGCAGCTCGAGTTCTGCTTCGTTGCATTCTTTATCGAGCGCCTCGGCAACGAACAGGCAGGCGTCCACGCCCGCAATACTGTCGGACACGGCTTGTACCATTTTTTCACCCAATTTGGTGCGCGGACGGTGAAAGCCCGGCGTGTCGGTAAAGACCAACTGCACATTGTCATCGGTCGTGAGCACGCCCATAATGCGCGTACGCGTGGTTTGCGGCTTGCTCGACACAATCGCAATTTTACTGCCCAACAGGCGGTTTAAAATCGAAGATTTGCCGACATTTGCCTTGCCGACAATCGCGATAAACGCGGTTTTTGGGGTTTGCATAGAAATACTTATTCCTTTCGAGGTGTAGTACTGTTGTCCTGCGTACTGCTTTTGCCAAAGCCCTTGAAAATGAATACGGTTGCGAGCACCACGGACAGCAAAAAGACAAGAAGCATATACGGCTTGTCACAATAGTATTGAAACATTGCCAAAAACGCCGCTTTTTGCCCTAAAATCGCGATGCCGACGCATACCGAGAAAATCGCAGCAACCAACACCGCGCCTGCGGCGGTATCCTTGGCAATTTTGCCTTTTTCGGTGTGTTGTTCGCTTGCCAAATCCACCGTGCGTTCCACAGCGGTATTGACAAGTTCCAGCGCCACAACCAGCGCATTTGCCAAAAACAGCACGGCAAACTGCGTGCGCGTCACCGTAAAAAAGTCATACACGGCTAAAAAGGTATACATATACACCATACAGGTGAAATGAATGCGCATATTGCGCTCGTATTTGAGGGCATACCATATGCCGCGAAAGGCATAGCCGAAGCTTTTTACTAAACTTTTCATATGCTTTATTCGCCGTCAAAATAGTAACTGCCGTTGCGTTTGAGCCCCAACTGCGTTAAAACCGCTTCTTCCTTCTCGCGCATATGTACGGCCTCTAAACCGCCGTTCACATGGTCATAGCCTAAAAGGTGGAGCATAGAGTGCACGGTCAAAAACGCGACCTCGCGCTGTAAGGGGTGGCCGTATTCCTCCGCCTGCTGGACAGCGCGTTCCATTGAAATCACAATATCCCCGAGCATTTTTGCGCCCGTTTCGGGGTTGACATCATACACGCCGTTTTCGCCGAGCGGGAAAGACAGTACATCGGTCGCCTTGTCGATATTGCGGTGCTGTTTGTTGAGTTCCTGAATTCTTGCATCGTCCACAAAGGTGACGCTGATTTCGGCGGAGCCTTCAAAATTCTCCTGCACCAAAACCGCGTGGCAACAACGGCGCACGAGCATACGCACACCTGTGGGGATTTTGACTTCTTTTTGGTCGTTGGCAATCATCACTTTGATTTTATCGGTCATTTGCGCTTTGCCTCCTCATTCTTTTCATATGCTTTGATAATATCCTGCACCAGCTTGTGGCGCACCACATCTTTTTCGGTAAACCGACAAATGGAAATGTCGGGAATATCCTTTAAAATTTTCATCGCCTGCAACAGCCCCGACTTTTTGCCGTCGGGCAGGTCAATCTGTGTAATATCGCCCGTGACCACCATTTTGGAGTTAAACCCTAAGCGCGTTAAAAACATTTTCATTTGCTCTTTGGTGGTATTCTGCGCCTCGTCGAGAATAATAAAGCTATCGTCAAGTGTTCTGCCGCGCATATACGCAAGGGGAGCCACCTCAATACTGCCGCGCTCTTGGTAGCGCTGAAACGCCTCCGCGCCGAGCATATCAAACAGCGCGTCGTAAAGCGGGCGTAAATACGGGTCGACCTTTTGCTGTAAATCGCCGGGCAAAAAGCCCAATTTTTCGCCCGCTTCCACAGCGGGGCGGGTTAAAATAATGCGGTTAACCTCTTTGGCGCGAAACGCCGTGACCGCCATTGCAACCGCCAAATAGGTTTTCCCTGTACCCGCAGGGCCGGCGCCCAAGGTGATGGTGTTTTGACGAATTGCCTCGACATATTTCTTCTGCCCCAAGGTTTTGGGCTTGACGGGCTTGCCCTTTGCCGTCATACAAATGCAGTCGCCGACCAGCCCCGAGAGCTTGTCCTCTGCCCCCTCGTTGACGAGGGAAAGCACATAGCGTACATTTTGCTCGGACAGCGCCTCGCCTTTATTGATGAGCATCAACAGCCCGTTCACGGCGCGCACGGCTTTTTGCACATCGTCCGCTTCGCCGCTGATTTTTAAATCCGACCCACGGCTTAAAACCTTTACGCGAAACTCCTGCTCAATCTGTCGAATATTCTCATCAAAACTGCCGAACAGGCTGACCGCGTGCTCCATACGGTCAACACTTATCAACTGTTCAAACAACGAACCACTCCCACACGACAAAATTCTGTTCAAATTTAATATATTATAGCACAGATTTTGTGATTAGTCACTAATTTTTTCTATAAAAATCTCCTGATTTACCCCGATTTCTTTTTCACAGGTCACCAAAGCGCGCACGCACGGTACGCCGCCGTCTTGTGCAAAGGTCACACTTTCTGCCAAAATGGTGCTCTCCTGCCAAATTTCTTTATATGCG
>JBJEPR010000147.1:0-13551 GCA_051881335.1 Candidatus Fimenecus sp.
GCGTGCCTGTGTATTTTCATAGGTAATGTCGTGCAAATCGGGATTGTGACCGATATCCTGCATATGCAGAAGGGCGGCGTCTTTTATGGGGATTTCCAAAAAAGAGGCACCAAAAGACTTGATTAAAGCAACCGCATTTTGATAGGTGCGGTCGGTCGTGCCGAAACCGGGCATCGTTACGCAAATTAAATTTTCGGGCGGCAACTGTAATATTTGCATAGCTCGCACCGAAACAAGGAGGGCCAATGTGGAGTCAAGTCCGCCCGAAATGCCGACAACCGCTTTTTCAAGCCTTGTATGCGCAAGGCGTTTTGCAAGCCCGTGACTTTGAATTGCCAAGATTTCGCGGCAACGCTCGTCCTTTTCGGCGGTATCCGACGGAACAAATGGATGCGGTTGAAAGGTGCGCGTTATATCGGAAAAGTCAGTGGACAGATTTGCCGCTTCACATATCGTGTATTTTTGACAGTCCGTATCCGCATTATCCGAAAAAGAACCGTTGCGAATACGCTCGGCGTTTAACTTATCTAAATCAATATCCGCAATCGCGCGCGTGCCGTCAAACGCAAACCGTTCACCTTCGGATAAAATCGCGCCGTTTTCCGCTATGGTACAAGCACCCGAAAAGACCAAATCCGTAGAGGATTCTCCGACGCCTGCCGATGCATATACATACGCGCAAAAGCATTTTGCACTTTGCGCGGCGATAATCTCTTTTCGGTACTCGTTTTTGGTAACCGCTTCATTGCTTGCCGAAAGATTGACGATAACATTTGCGCCCGCCAGCGTTAAATCGGTGCTCGGGGGATTGGGTACCCATAAATCTTCGCAAATTTCCACGCCGAGTGTTCCGTTTTCCGCAAGAGGGAACAGCAGGGAAGTGCGACAAGGCGCATCAATATGCCCGAATCGAATTTGGGTGTCAAGCATTTTTCCGCTCGCAAACCAACGCTTTTCATAGTATTCGCCGTAATTCGGAATATAGGTTTTCGGAACAAACCCCAAAACCTTACCCTTATACAGTACCGCCGCGCAGTTATACAAGCGGGTGTTGACACGAAGGGGCAATCCAATGCAAATCATCATATCAACATCAACTGTTTTTTCACAAAGCACTTCCAATGCTTGTAAGCACGCGTCTGTCAGCGTCTTTTGTAAGAATAAATCTCCGCAGGTGTACCCTGACAAGTACAACTCGGGAAATGCCAAAACCTTTACCTTTTTTTCTGCGGTAAACCGGATTTCCCGTAAAGCATTTTCCAAGTTTTGCTGTGCGCCGCCAACCGTCACGCGCGGGGAAGCGGCGCAAACCTTTAAAAATCCGCTATTCATACCAAGACCTCACAGTCTAAATAACATATGTGTTTATTATATATGAATTCCCAAATCTTCGCAAGTGCAATCTCTTGACAAGTGTGATAAAATAAAAAAATATTATTGTTCTGTGACAAAAGGTGATATTATGCGTGAATTTGAAAAGTCCCACAAGCTTGACAATGTTTGCTATGATATCCGCGGGCCGGTGATGGACGAGGCGGACCGTATGATTGCAAACGGCGTAGAGATTTTAAAACTCAATATCGGCAATCCTGCGCCGTTTCATTTTACCGCACCCGATGAAATCATACAGGATATGATTTATAATTTGCGTGATGCTGAGGGATATTCCGACTCCAAAGGCATTTTCTCCGCACGCAAGGCGATTATGCAGTACAGTCAAATCAAACAGTTGCCGAATGTCAGTTTGCAGGATATCTACACGGGGAACGGCGTCAGTGAGTTAATTACTATGGCGATGCAGGGATTGTTAAATAACGATGATGAAATTTTGGTACCCGCACCCGATTATCCGCTTTGGACGGCGGCGGTGACTTTGGCCGGCGGCAAAGCCGTGCATTATATGTGTGACGAGCAAAACGAATGGAATCCCGACATTGCGGATATGCGGAAAAAAATTACGAAGAATACCAAAGGTATTGTGATTATCAACCCCAATAACCCAACAGGCGCGTTGTATTCCGAAGAAATTTTGAAAGAAATTGTGGAAGTGGCACGCGAAAACGAATTGATTATTTTCTCGGACGAAATTTATGATCGATTGGTGATGGACGGTCTAAAACATATTTCCATCGCTTCTCTTGCGCCCGATGTGCCGTGTGTGACCTTTAACGGACTTTCCAAATCACACCGCGTGGCAGGATTTCGCTGTGGTTGGATGTGTATAAGCGGCGATAAAAAGCGCATTAAAGGCTATATTGAGGGCTTAAATTTACTTTCATCGATGCGGCTTTGCTCCAATGTGCCTGCACAGCAGATTATTCAAACGGCTTTGGGCGGGTATCAAAGCAGTGATGCACTTTTACAGCCCGGCGGACGCATTTACGAACAGCGTGAATGTATTTACAATGCACTTTGCGAAATTGAAGGCGTTTCCGTGATGAAACCGAAAGCGGCTTTTTATATTTTCCCGAAATTGGATAAGTACAAGTTTAATATCAAAGATGACGAACAATTTGTGCTGGATTTCCTGCGGAAAAAGAAGATTCTCTTGGTGCACGGCAGGGCGTTTAACTACCCTGAGCCTGACCATGTTCGTATCGTCTATTTACCAAATACAAAGCAATTAACCGAGGCGGCAGGGGCGTTAAAGGACTTTTTACAGGATTACAGTCAAGTGTAAAGATTTATATAACAGAGGATTGCATTTTTGCTTTTTCTATGTTATGCTCAAATCAGTAAAGGGAAGAGGCGCTTTATGGAACAAAATGAAAAGGGCTTTTTTGCGGAAAATGCGGTCAATACTTCCGAAACGGAGCCTTTTGACCCGCTTGCGGCCGGCGATATGCCGGAAATTCGTGAAATGCCGAGTTATGAGAAAATGCGGGATGAAGCCGTGGCGCAATATTATAAAGAGCGTAGGCAGACACGGATATATCTCTGGATCGGTATTTTGCTTTTGGTGCTCAGTCTGTGGTTCTTTTTCGGCATTGGGCGGCATCCTCTCATCCTCATTGCCGCCGTTTGCGTGTTTTTGTCTGTTTGGTGGCTCTGGGATACCGTTAAAAAATTTCCGGAAGTCAAGCGTCGATATCGTTATCGTTTGAGCCGTGCGGTGGAAATTATGTCGAATGCGAATGTTTTTATGCAAGTACCAAAAGAGGATTGGGAGCGGTTTGACCGATTTTGGCAATAAAAGCGTATAAAAGAAAACAGTCTGCCGAAAGGAATTTCGGCAGACCTTTTTTTGTCCGAAAAATATTAACGAACTTATTTCATGCTGTCTTCATAAGACTTAATCATCTTTTTAACCATCTGACCGCCGACAGAGCCTGCCTGCTTCGAGGTCAAATCGCCGTTGTACCCCTGTTTCAGGTTAACACCTACTTCAGAAGCCGCTTCCATCTTGAACTTGTCAAGTGCCGCGCGAGCTTCGGGGACTACATTCTTTCTGCTAGCCACAGTAAACACTCCTTTGCAATAAATTTTGCGTTTGCAATAGTATTTTGGGCAATTTGGATTTTGTTATCACAGAAAATAAATGCAAAAGATGTTAAATTTTTGAAGTAAAAATACAAAAACCTTTTAAGCATATTCGGCTATCCTTCTTCATATCTATTATTGACAGAAGTAAGGAGGGCTGTGCAGTGAAAGACACTGTTGAAGATCGTGCAATAGAACTCGGCGAATATATTGTGCAAAACCAAACCACCGTCCGTGCCGCGGCACAGGTGTTCGGTATCAGCAAAAGCACCGTACATATGGATGTCGCAAAGCGTTTGGAACGCATTAACCCGTCACTGTATCACGAGGTGCGGGAGGTTTTAGACGAAAACAAGGCGCAGCGTCATATTCGCGGCGGGCTTGCCACGCGTGAAAAATACAAACACAGTGCACGAGAATAACGATTTTGTATCTGCAAACAGACGGAAAAATACGCAGTCGCAGGATTGCGTATTTTTTTATTGGCATTATTTATATTTTGTGGTACAATGAAACAGATTTCAAAATAAAGAAGGGAACGCTGTGAAAACACTGGATTTGATTGTGCCTTGTTATAACGAAGAAGAAGCACTGCCGATATTCTACGAGACGGTTGCCCCGATTGCCGATGAACTTGCGGATACTGCTGTTCGCTTTCTGTTTGTAGATGACGGAAGCCGTGATAAAACGCTTGCCGTACTGCGGAATTTGGCTG
This sequence comes from Candidatus Fimenecus sp., assembly GCA_051881335.1. Lineage (GTDB taxonomy): Bacteria > Bacillota > Clostridia > Oscillospirales > Acutalibacteraceae > Fimenecus. The sequence goes on from JBJEPR010000147.1 coordinate 4,196, forward strand.
AGCGGGATGGGCGTGTACGCTATATTTCTTTTTCACGCAATTTCGGTAAAGAAGCGGCAATGTTAGCGGGGCTTCGAGCAACGAGTGCCGATTATGTCGGTATTATTGATGCCGATTTACAGCACGACCCGCATTTGATCGCCGAAATGCTGAATGCCGTTTCCGAAGACGGTTACGATATTGCAGCGGCGCGTCGAATTGACCGCACCGGAGAATCAAAGCTGAAAAGCGGTTTTTCCAAAGCGTTTTATAAGCTCATCAATCGGATTTCCGACGCAAATATTGAGGACGGCGCGCAGGATTACCGTATTATGAAACGCAAAGTTGTGCTGGCAATCCTTTCTATGCCCGAATACAATCGCTTTTCCAAAGGGATTTTCAGTTGGGTTGGCTTTAACACCAAATGGTTCCCGCATGAAAATCGTGCGCGTACGGCCGGAACTTCCAAATGGTCTTTTGGGCGTTTGTTGACTTATGCTATGGACGGTATCGTGAATTTTTCAACAGCACCGTTAAAAATTTCTCTGTTTTTCGGCTCTGCATTGAGTTTCGTCGGTATTATCTATGCGTTGTATATTATTGTTCGCACACTGCTTTTAGGCAGTGATGTGCCGGGGTATCCGTCTATTATTTCTGCGATACTCATTATCGGCGGATTTATACTGCTTTTCTTGGGTGTTTTGGGTGAGTATATTTCGAGAATTTATATGGAAGTGAAAAACCGTCCGAATTATATTATTGATGAAACCAACATAATTCCCGAAATTGACGAAAAAAAATAAAATAAACCTTGTAATTGCGACATTTTTTATATATAATCTAAACAGTATGCACAAAATGGATTGTGCTGAAAGGTGGAAGCAGAAAGTGGCAGAAGAAAAAAATATGTTCGTTGAGTTGGAACATAATATTATGGATTTTTGGGAGCGTGAACAATGCTTCGAAAAATTGCGGGAGAAAAATAAGGGAAATAAAATGTTCCGCTTCTTAGACGGCCCGATTACCGCCAATAACCCGATGGGAATTCACCACGCTTGGGGCAGAAGCATTAAGGATGTTTTCATCCGTTACCATGCAATGAACGGCTGTGATTGTCGCTATCAAAACGGCTTTGACTCCCAAGGACTTTGGGTCGAGGTTGAGGTGGAAAAAGAGCTCGGCTTTGAAACCAAAAAAGATATTGAAGAGTATGGAATGGATAAATTTACGCAGGCTTGCAAAGACCGCGTAAAGCATTTTTCGGGGATTATCACTGAGCAGTCCAAACGCCTCGGACAGTGGATGGATTGGGATAACTCCTATTATACCAATACCGATGAAAACATCGCAGGAATTTGGCACTTCCTGAAAAAATGCGATGAGCACGGTTGGATTCAGCGTGAGTACAAGCCGATGCCTTGGTGCCCCAGATGCGGTACTTCGCTTTCCGAGCACGAAATGACCGGCTCTTATAAACTGATGACGCATAATTCCGTGTTCTTTAAATTGCCGATTCAAGAATTGAACAGCAAAATGCTTGTTTGGACAACCACACCGTGGACGCTGTCCTCGAATGTTGCGTTGGCAGTCAATCCCGACATTGATTATGTGGAAGTCAAAGTCAAAAGCGATGAACAGACTTTGATTCTTGCCAAAAATGCAATTAAATATTTAGGCGACGATAAAGTGGAGGTTGTGCGCGGCTTAAAAGGCGCGGAATTGGTCGGGTTACACTATGAAACCTGCTTCCCCGATATTCCTGCACAAGCGGGAATTGATCATAAAATTGTGCCGTGGGAGGATGTTGCCGCTGACGAAGGTACGGGTGTTGTGCATATCGCGCCCGGTTGCGGTATTGAGGACTTTGAACTCGGTGAGCGCATCGGCCTTGCCAAGGTGATGCCGATTGACGATACGGGGATTTATCTGGACGGCTTCGGTTGGATGACCGGTAAGGACAGCCACACCATCGCCGATGAAGTGTTCGAGTACTTGAAAGCGGATAATAAGCTCTACAAAGTAGAGCCGCACGAGCACAGCTATCCTGTGTGCTGGCGTTGCAAATCCGAAGTTGTGTTCCGTTTGGTGCCTGCTTGGTATATTCGTACCGAGGAGTTAAAGCCGAAGCTTATCGAAGCCGCAAATGCCGTGAAATGGGAGCCCGCTTCCAACGGCAAGCGTATGAACGATTGGCTGACCAATATGGGCGATTGGAACATTTCCAGAAAACGCTATTACGGTATGCCGTTGCCGTTCTATCCGTGCGACTGCGGGCACACAACCGTTGTCGGCTCGCGGCAGGAACTGCACGACTTGGCAGTTGATCCTGCAAAAGTGGACGCGCTTCCCGAACTGCACCGCCCGTGGGTTGATGAAATTCAAATCAAATGCCCGCATTGCGGAAAGCCTGTTTCTCGCGTTTCCGAAATCGGCGATGTTTGGCTGGATGCCGGTATTGTGCCGTTCTCCACGCTCGGCTATTTCCGCGACAAAGAGTATTGGAGAAAGAACTATCCCGCAGAGTGGGTGACCGAAATGCACGAGCAGGTGCGTTTGTGGTTCTATTCGCTTCTGTTTATGAGTGTCGTTTTAGAGGGCAGAGCGCCGTATGAGCGTGTTTTGACCAACAGCGCGGTTGTTTCCGAGGACGGCTCCAAATTCTCCAAGACGGGCTTTATGATTAAATTTGACGAGGCAGCGGAGAAAATCGGTGCGGATACAATTCGCTATATGTATGCGGGCGCTCCGGTTTCCAGCGATGTGCGCTTCGGTTATAATCTCGGCGATGAAGCACGCAGAAAACTGTTGTCTTTCTGGAATATTTATACATTCTATGAAACCTATGCCAAAATTGATAAGCCGAATTTCGAAGGCTACACACCCGACAAATCCAAAATGAGCCCCACGGACTTGTGGCTTGTGGCGCGGACCAACGAATTTATTAAACGCGCTACGGCTTGCTATGACGATTACAAAGTGTATTTGCTTGTCAAAGATTTTGAGGTGTTCGTAGACGATATTTCCAACTGGTATATCCGTACCAATCGCCGCCGTTTCTGGAAAACGGGCGACGAGCAGGACAAGAAGTTAGCGTATTGGGTGTTGTTCTATGCACTCAACTCCGCTGTGCAAGTGATGGCGCCTGTTATTCCGTTTATGACCGAGCACATTTGGCAAAATCTGACCCGTAAAGTGTTGCCGTCCTCGCCGATTTCCGTGCATTTGAGCGATTGGCCGAAACCCTTAGAGGGCTTTGATAACGACGAAATCATCGCACAAACCGCTATGGTGCGTGAGGCGATTGCTGTGGCAATGCGTTTGCGTAATGAACAACAATTAAAGGTGCGTCAGCCGCTTTCCAAGCTGTATATTTGCTGTGACGAGGCTTCGGCGAATAAAATCCGTACCTTTGAGAAAAATATTTTAGACGAACTCAACATTAAGGAACTTGTGTACCTGCAAGATGTAAATGTTTTGGAGGACAAATACCTGACCGTGAACTTTAAGGTCGCAGGTGCGGTGCTCAAGCAAAATGTGAATAAGATGAAGCAGACGCTTGAAAGCTTAACTGATGAGGAAATGGCATCGGCTGTGGCGGCTGTGGAAGCCGGCGGGCAGGTGACTGTACATGGCTTTGATGGCGCTTTTGATGCTACCATTTTCAATTTGGCAACCAAAACCAAGGCGGGGATTGTTTCGGCGGAATTCCAAAACGGTGCGGCAGTGATTGCGTTGGATACCACGCTTAACGAGGATTTAATTCGTGAAGGCCTGGTGCGCGATGTTATTCGTCAATGCCAGCTTATTCGCAAAGAAGCCGGCTACGAAGTGGAACAGCGCGTCAATATGGCAATCGCTTCGGAGAATGCCGATATTATTGCGGCGTTAGATGAAAAGAAAGCCTATCTGGAAACCGAACTACTTGCCGACAAGGTTTTGTTGAACGAAACGCTTGCGGCAGACCTTGAAAAAGAAGTGGATATTGCTGACAGTAAGGTAAAGCTTTCGGTAGTGAAAGCATAAGGAGGATAAAATGCTTACAGAAATTACAAAAGATATGACCATCGGCGATATTTTGGACGCCGACCGCGAAACTGTTCCGTTTTTCTTGGAAATGGGTATGCATTGTCTCGGCTGTCCCGCCTCACGCGGGGAAACCGTTGCGCAGGCTTGCGAAGTCCACGGTGTAGACGCCGATGAACTTGTAAATAAAATCAACGAATTTCTCAAGAATAAATAAGGAAAAAAACAGGGGCGGTAACAAGTGTGTTGCGCCCCTGTTTTCTATGGTGACTTATGTTAAACCTAACAAATCGATTGCAGTTGGTTGCTGACTGTGTAAACCCCTGCGTATGTATGGCGGACATCGGTACGGACCACGCCTATTTGCCCGCGTGGTGCTTGTTAAACGGTAAAGCACAGTTTGCCATTGCCGCAGATATTAACCCAAAGCCGCTTGCCAATGCGCGGCAAACGCTTGGAACATATGGTTTAGAGGAACGAATTGATTTGCGTCTTTCCGACGGCCTGCAAAGTATTTCTGCAGACGAGGTGCAGGAAATTGTCGTGGCGGGTATGGGCGGGAACCAAATTGCCGATATGATTGAAAAAACCTCGTGGTTACAGGACGAAACAAAACACTTGGTACTGCAACCGATGACACATTTTGAAGATGTACGAAAATCCCTTTTGAAGAACGGGTTTCAAATTGAGACAGAACGCACAACCGCTGAGGGTCAACGGCTGTATTTGGTGATTTCTGCGCGGTTTTGCGGTGAAACGCGCACATATCCCGCGTGGTATTTTTATGCGGGCGAGTTGGTGCTCGGCAAAACACAAACGGACTGTCTGTTTTTACATAAAATTCTTGCAAGGCTTCGAAAGCGCGCTGACGCACTTTGCGAAAAAAATGCACAAGAAGCAAATCGTTTGTATGGTATCATAAAGGAGATTGAAAATGAACGCAGGGCAGATTTATGAGTACATAGACCGCATTGCACCGTTTTCGGGGCAAGAGGAATGGGACAACAGCGGCTTTCAGGTGGGTGAACGGACGAAAGAAGTACGCAAAATTTTATTTGCACTGGACGCAACTGCCGATCTGGTATATGAAGCATATGAAAAGCAGTGCGACTTGATTGTGACGCACCACCCGTTTTTGTTTCGCGCGCAAAAGCAATTTACGGAGCAAAATCCCGCGTACCTTGCGGCGAAATACAATATTGCCGTGATTTCCGCCCATACTTCGTATGATTGCGCCGATGGCGGTGTGAATGATGTGCTTTCTGAAACGCTCGGCTTGCGCAATATTCAAAAAACGGAGGACGGACTTTGCAGAATCGGTGATATTGACCGCCAAACGGCTTTGGATTTCGCGAAAAAGGCAAAAACAGTATTACACACCTGCGTTTCCGTTTCTTTGCCACAAAAAGAAATTGCTACAGTTGCAGTTTGCGGCGGTGCCGGTATGGAATTTGCAGAGCAAGTCAAAGCGGCAGGGGCGGATTTGTTTCTCACAGGGGAAGCAAGGCATCACGAGATATTAGAAGCGTACGATGCGGATTTGGCGGTTATCATCGCGGGGCATTTTGCAACTGAACACCCTGCGGTAATTTCCCTGCAAAAACGCGTGCAAACCGATTTCCCTGAAATCGAGTGCATTTTATCTGAACAAATCACACCGACTGTGACTGTATAGGAGTTCATATGGCATTAGACGGAATTACCTTACATTTTGTAAAAAACGAATTGGAACAGACCGTTTTGGGCGCACGGGTGGAAAAAGTACATCAACCGTCCAAAGCGGAAATTGTGCTGTTGCTACGAACGCGCGGCGGTGCGTTTCGGTTGTTTTTGTCGGCGGAGTCTGCCTCGGCGCGGGTACATTTGACCAGGTTTCCGACCGAAAATCCGCAAAATCCGCCGATGCTTTGTATGCTGTTTCGAAAACACTTAACAGGCGCAGTCCTTTCCAGTATTCGTCAAGCGGGGTTAGACCGAATTTTGTTTTTGGATTTTGCCGCAACCAATGAAATCGGGGACAAAGCTAAACTGACGCTTTGCATCGAAATTACAGGACAGCACAGCAATATTATTTTAATTGACGGGAACGGAAAAATCCTTGACGCCGTGAAACGCGTAGATGAAACCAAATCCTCTGTGCGCGAGGTGTTGCCGGGCTGTACCTATGTTTTGCCCCCGCGGCAGGATAAAATCAATTTACTGTCAGAGACTGTCGAACAAGCCGCCGCGCGCGTAAAACTGCAAAAAAATCAACAATTATCAAAAGCATTTATGCAAAGTCTAGAGGGGATTTCGCCGATTGTCAGCCGTGAATTGGCGCATTTATCGGCAGGGGATTGTACTTGTTCTGTTGATGCGGCAGACGAGCAGAACATCATAAAAGCGCTTTCTAAACTGCAAACGGTTTTACAAAAAAACCATCCGCAGTACTGCACGGTATATAATGAGGACGGCAAACCCTTTGATTTTTCTTTTTTGGATATTACGCAGTACGGTGATTTTTATAAAAAAACCTATGCAGATTCGTTTTGCGCGCTGTTAGATGCATTTTATTTTGAGCGCGACCGCGCCTTGCGCGCCAAACGCAAGGCAGGGGATTTGTATAAAGCTTTGCACACCTTACAAGAGCGTACCGCCCGCAAAATTTCCAATCAGCAGGCAGAGCTTGCGGCGTGTGCGGATAAGGAACAGCTTCGTGTCTTTGCAGAGCTTATCAACGCGAACCAATATGCGCTTCAAAAAGGTGCGCCTGTTTATGAAGTCCCGAATTATTATGAAAATAACGAAACAGTGCGCATTGCAGTAAATCCGGCGCTTTCGCCTGCGCAGAATGCGCAGAAATATTATAAAGCCTATAAAAAGGCGCATACTGCAGAAAAAATGCTGACCGGTTTGATTGAAAAAGGAGAGCAGGAGCTTTTGTATTTTGACTCGGTTTTGGATGTGCTTTCGCGTGCCGATACGGAAAGTGAACTCACCCTCATTCGGCAGGAACTCATTGATGGCGGATATTTGAAGCGGAAAAAAGGCGGAAAACAGCGTTTGCCGAAAGAACTGCCGCCCTACAAATTCAAAACGAGCGAGGATTTTACGGTTTTGGTCGGGCGAAATAATATGCAAAATGATAAGTTAACCTTGAAAACCGCTAAAAATTATGATATGTGGTTGCATACACAAAGCTTTGCAGGGTCGCATACGGTGATTTTGTCCGATAACCGAGAAATTACAGACAAAGCGATTGTGGAGGCGGCTGAAATCGCCGCATATTTCAGCAGCGCAAAGGACGCAAAAAAAGTTCCCGTAGATTACACCTTAATAAAAAATATTAAGAAACCTATCGGTGCAAAGCCCGGCAAAGTAATTTATCACATTTATAATACTGTGTATGTGACGCCGCGTAATCCCGATACGACTGAAACATAAAATATACAAAAATTTAAGCCCACAGTTTCTGTTTCGGAAACCGTGGGCTTATTTAGAATCACTGACGGACCGTTTATTCGTCCGACGCGGAGGAGAGCACTTCGCTCTCTCTGAACAGCAGAGAAATACACCAAACCGCCGCAATCGCGACCAATGTGTAAATAATTCTGCTGATAACCGCGCTTTGCCCGCCGAAAATCCAACCGACAATATCAAACTGGAAAAGACCGATAGAGCCCCAGTTAATGCCGCCGATGATAACCAAAATTAAAGCGATTCTATCCAGCATATTTTTCAACTCCTTCATTGTGTCTTATCCGTAGTTTGCGTGAAAAAATATGCTTTATACAAGTTTTTTTAATTTTAAAATGCAGAAAAATGTTTAAATGCCTGCCGCTTTTTTCAAAGCATCCACTTTATCGGTTTGTTCCCAGCGGACACCCAAATCCGTTCTTCCCATATGCCCGTAGGCGGCAAGCGGACGGTAAATCGGACGGCGTAAATCGAGGTAGTCTATGATTGCCGCAGGGCGCAAATCAAATACTTCCGTTACGATTTCGCTTAAAACATCATCTGCCAAAACACCTGTACCGAAGGTTTCGACCATCACGGAGACAGGATGTGCGACGCCGATAGCATATGCCAACTGAATTTCGCATTTTTTGGCAAGGCCTGCCGCCACAATGTTTTTGGCTACATAGCGCGCCGCATACGCCGCCGAACGGTCCACCTTAGTCGGGTCTTTGCCCGAGAAGCATCCGCCGCCGTGTCTGCCAACGCCGCCGTAGGTGTCAACAATGATTTTTCTGCCGGTTAAACCGCTGTCACCTGTAGGTCCGCCTGTGACAAAGCGTCCGGTGGGATTTACATAAATAATCGTGTCATCGTCAAAAAGATTTTCAGGCACAATCGGTTTAATGACATATTTCAAAATATCACTGCGAATTTGCGAAAGCGCGACATCTGCGCTGTGCTGTGAGGATACAACAATGGTATCCACGCGAACGGGAACATCGTTTTCATCATATTCCACCGTGACCTGTGTTTTACCGTCTGCGCGTAAATAGGGGAGCGTGCCGTTTTTGCGCACCGCCGTTAACTGTTTCGCCAATTTATGTGCGAGCGAAATCGGCAAAGGCATCAATTCTGCGGTTTCGTCACACGCGTAGCCAAACATCATCCCTTGGTCGCCTGCACCGTGCAGATTATAGTCTTCCTGGTGTCCTTCTTTTAATTCATAGGAAGCGTCTACACCCAATGCAATATCTGCCGACTGCTTGTCAATAATCGTTTCAATTTTGCAGGTGTGTCCGTTAAAGCCCTTTTCGTCGCTGTCGTACCCGATTTCGCAAACGACATCGCGCGCAATTTGTTCAATGTCAATTTTTGCGCTGGTGGTAATTTCGCCCATCACAGTAATTTTGTCGGTAATACAGGTAGTTTCGCAGGCAACACGACCGTTCGGGTCCTGCGCCAAAATAGCATCTAAAACCGCGTCGGAAATATTGTCACAGATTTTGTCGGGATGCCCCTCTGTAACCGATTCAGATGTAAAAAGATGTTTTGCCATGGTGTTTCTCCTTTGTGTTTTGCCGTTTCCGTATAAAAAGCACCTGGGCGGCAGGCGCCAAGGTGCTTTCTGTCACCTTATCTTTCAGCATAAATGCTGTGGGATTTGGCACCTTGCAAACATTGCAGGTTGCCGGACTTCACAGGGCCTGTCCCTCCGTCGCTCTCTATAAGGAATGTTGTATTTTGTTGTCGAACAGTATTCTATACTGTTTTACGGGGTTTGTCAACTATATATTGGTGAAATGGACATAAAATGTTGTAGGTTTACAATTGATGTGAGACAAAAAGAGAATAGAAAAAGTGATTGAGTTCTGATAAAATAAGTTCACCACAAACAAATCAATCAGAAAGGACTCAAC
>JBJEPR010000148.1:0-2971 GCA_051881335.1 Candidatus Fimenecus sp.
GACAATATATTTTGTTTATGGATTCGGACGATACTGTTTGTGCGGATTTGTTTTCTGCTGCATATGACGAGGCTTGTGCTTTTGCGGCAGAGGTCATTATGTATAATGCCGAAGAGGTGTATGTGCACAGTGACGGAACGGAATTTGACCGTGTCGCGGTTTGCTACCCGAAAAAGCGTATACACTCTGCGCAAGAAGTGCAAAAAGAAGTCATTTCGATTGAAAAAACAACGCTGTTTGGGTATCTGTGGAATAAATTTTACAAAGCGGAGCTGTTACAGCGTGCGGGCATATCGTTTGAGAATATGCCGTTGAATGAGGATTTTAAATATAATATTGACCTATTTCCGTTTGTAAACAGTTTTTCCTCATTGGGGATAATCGGCTATCAATATTATAAACGGGAAGGCGTAAGCTTAACAGGCAGATTCGTAAAATCGTATTTTGACTTGCAGTTGATGCGCATACGGTATTTAACGGATTTTTATCAGAAGCAAAATTTATATACCGATACAGTTGCGAGTGTATTGGCTTCGATTTATGTGCGCAGTGTGTATTCTGCTTTGCAGCGAAATATGGACAGCCGTGCCGAGATGAGCCGACAAGTGCAAAAGGAATGGCTGCGCGCGCAGTATCAATCCGACGAATTTGCGGCGTTGGCGCCGTTTATGCATCCAGCCGGAAAACTGCAAAAAATTATGGCGGTAGCTCTGCAAAAAAAACAAACCGCAGTCGTTTTCGGTATTGCGAAAGTCATTTATATTGTTAAAGTAAAATTCCCAACCGTATTTGCAAAGCTGAATGCAAAGCGAGGGTAAAGTAGGGGAGTGCGAATGAAGCAGGTTTTAATCGGTGCGATTATGGATGGTAAGGCCGGCGGCATAGACCGTTATATCTTGAACTTGTTTGGGCAGCTGCACCAGAAAGATGTCGAATTTGATTTTTTTACCAACCAAATTACGGAACCGTTGCAGACTGATTTACAAAAACAAGGGGCGGCGCTGTTTCAAACGGCCGGATTTGCGCATCCAATTCGACAGTATCGGGAGTTTAAACATATTTTTTCACTAAAAAAGTATGATACGGCATATTTCAACTTGTCGACAGCACTCGGATTTGTCGGTCCTTTGGCGGCAAAGCGGTGTGGTGTACCGAAAATAGTTATTCACAGTCACACGACCGGCTGTGATATATCCAATCCGTATAAACGCAAACTGATGACCGTACTTCATCGTATTTGTCGCGGCATTTTATACCGTTTCGGTACGGATTTTTACGCGTGCTCCGAAGAAGCAGGTAAATGGATGTTTCCCCGGAAAATTGTCAGCGGCAAGGCCTTTCAAATTGTAAAAAATGCAATTTGCACATCGGATTTTGTCCCGAATGCGTCTGTACGCTCGGATTTGCGTGAAAAGCTTGGCTTACAGGACTGCTTTGTCGTTGGGCATGTCGGGAACTTTGTCTATCAAAAAAATCATGCCTTTTTGCTGCGGGTTTTTGCAAAGCTTGCACAAACGGATGCAACTGCACGACTGTTATTGATTGGAGACGGCGTGCTGTTGGAGAATATGAAAACGCAGGCGCAAAGTCTCGGCATTGCCGATAAGGTTTTGTTTGTCGGTAGAAGAACGGATGCAAATCAATATATGCAGGCGATGGATGTCTTTGCCTTTCCATCGAATTTTGAAGGATTGGGCATTGTCGCCATTGAAGCGCAGGCGGCGGGACTGCCTTGTATTTGCAGTGACCGTGTCCCGCAGGAAGCGCACATAACAAATCTGTGCACCTATTTGCCGATTGAAGGGGAGACGGCAGTCGGCGATTGGGTGTCTACGCTACAAAAGGCAAAAGAAATTCCGCGCACAAATCGTATGGCGGAAATTGTCGCAGCGGGATATGATTTACAAAGTCAGGATTTAAAACAATTGGTGTGAGGATATAGTGTTATGGTAAAAAAGGTTTCTGAATGGTTTTTAAACCCGATATGGTTTAAATTGATTTATTTTTTGTTGGTATTGCTTTCCTTCAACAGTCTCTTTGCTTTAACAAACGGATTAACATATTTTTCTTATATTACGGCGATTTTGGGCGCGGCTGTTCTGTTGTTTCGCCTGGTGCATTTTAAGAAGTATACGAAAACCCGCGGTATTCTGTGGCTTGTTTTATTTTGCGGCAGTTATTGCCTTTCTGCGTGGCTGACCCGTGCGTATGGGTTGACGGAAAATATTCAAGCGATGGTTTGGATGGTCATACAGTTTTTCATTGTGTATACATATGACAACAATCGTCCGATTGAAAAAGACAAATGGGAAATCCGTGTGATAGGATGGTTCTTTTTGGCGTATACATGTCTAATGGCGGTTGCAGCAATCGTTATGCTGATTGTGGATTATAATAGCTACCGTGAGGTGGGGGATACGGCTGTTATTTCCGGCTTTTTATGGAACCGCCTTTGGGGGTTATATTCCGACCCGAACTACGGCGCTGTGTTTTCCATTATCTCCATAGTGTTGTCTGTAATGTTCTGGAAAGGCGCCAAGAAAGGCGTGAAAGCTTTTTTAATTGTAAACTGTGTGCTTGAATTTTTGTATATTACATTTTCGGATTCAAGAACAGGTATGGTGGCTCTGTTGGTTACAGTTGCCGCGGCTGCATATTTGTTCGGGTTACGGTGGGAAAAAATTGAAAATAAAAAAACAGTGTATCGCGGCGCTGTTGCGTTTGTATTGGCCTTACTGCTTGCGCTTACAGCTATGGGCGTTTTGAAAGTGGTGCAGATGGGGGGCAATGCATTAAAAACTTGGCAATATGAACAAGAAATCAAAAACGGTGAATATGTCGAGTCTGAAATACCAGAAATCATCATCGGCCGAACGGATTCGGATATAAACAATGATGTCAGCAACCGTCGCTTTGCGATTTGGCAAAGTGGGTTGGAAATTTTCAAAACCAGCCCTTTGGTTGGGATTAC
>JBJEPR010000149.1:0-13515 GCA_051881335.1 Candidatus Fimenecus sp.
ATTTTAAAATCTCGGTCGGCTGGGTTTCCATCTCAAACACTTCGTCTGCCTGCAAAAGTTGCAAGGCTGAAATGTCTAAATTGTTTTCCTTGGCACAAGTTTTGATTTTGTCGGTGTCGCCAACCAAAGTGACACCAACGCCGTATTCCTTTTGCGCGTCCAGCGCGCCTTTGATGATTTCAAGCGGGGCGTTATCGCCGCCGAATGCGTCTATCAGTATGTTCATAGCCCTTGTTCCTCCCTAAATTTCTGCAAATCCGCTTCGGCACGGTCGGCAAGCGCCGTGTAGCGCAAGGCTTTATCGCGGATTCTTTCGTCAAGCGGCGGCAGTACGCCGAAATTCGCGCCCATCGGCTGAAAATCGCGCACGCTTTCGTCGCTGATATAGCGCGAGAGCGCGCCCATCATGGTCGTTTCGGGCAAAATCACCGTTTGCAGCGCCTTTAAGCGCCGTGCGGCGTTTAATCCTGCCAAAATGCCTGACGCAGCGGACTCCATATACCCTTCCACACCCGTAATCTGCCCTGCAAAGAAAATTTCGGGGCGGGTACGCAAGGAAAAATCGCCGTTCAAGTGGCGCGGAGAATCTAAAAATGTGTTGCGGTGCATCACGCCGTAGCGAACAAATTCCGCATTTTTGAGCGCCGGAAACATGGAAAACACGCGCTTTTGCTCACCGAATTTCAAGTTGGTTTGAAATCCGACCAAATTATAAAGCGTGCCCGCGCAATTTTCTTTGCGCAGTTGCAAGTTTGCCCACGGGCGGTGCCCCGTTTTGGGATTGATAAGTCCCACGGGTTTTAATGGGCCGTAGCGCATCGCGTCTTTTCCGCGCGAGGCGAGCACTTCAATGGGCATACAGCCCTCGTACACATCTTTGCGCTTATCAAAGCTGTGTAGTTCTGCGCTTTCGGCAGATATAAGTGCCTCGTAAAACGCCTCATACTGCGCCTTATCAAGCGGACAGTTGATATAATCGTCCGCCCCGCCGCGGTCATAGCGCGATTGGGTAAAGGCCTCCGACATATCCACACTGTCGGCGGTGACAATCGGCGCGGCGGCATCATAAAAGGACAAGCCGTCCCCTGCGAGTGCGCGTATCGTTTCGCTGATACCGTCACTTGCGAGCGGTCCTGCCGCAATAATCACCGTGTCATAGCCAACGGGCAAGTCGGTTACTTCTTTGTGAATGACGGTAATATTGGGATTTTCTGCGATTTTTTTCGTAATATATGCAGAAAAACGGTCGCGGTCCACCGCCAGCGCGCCGCCTGCGGGCACGCGCGACTGCAAGGCGCTTTCTACGCACAGCGAACCGAACGAAGCCATTTCCTCTTTCAAAAGGCCTGCGGCGGAGTTGTGCCGCTCGGCTTTTAAGGAATTGGAGCAAACCAACTCCGCAAACAAATCGGTTTTGTGCGCGGGAGAGCGTTTTTCGGGTTTCATTTCGTAAAGGTCAACCGCAACGCCGTGTTTTATAAGTTGCCACGCTGCTTCAACGCCTGCAAGCCCCGCGCCGATGACTGCCGCTTTCATTCGCCGTCTCCTGTTTCATCTTTCTTTTTGCGTTTGCGCTCGGCTTTCTTTTCAAAGCCGCAGCCCTCGTTTAAGCACGCAAGCACGCCGCCTTTGCGCTTAAACAACGATTTGCCGCATTGGGGGCAGACTTCATCGGTGGGCTTATCCCAAGTCATAAAGTTGCAGTTTGGGTAATTGTCGCACCCGAAGAAGGTGTAGCCGCGCTTGCTCTTTTTCTGAATCACCTTGCCGCCGCAAACAGGGCATTTTGCGTTGGTCTCGACAACCAACGGTTTGGTGTTTTTGCATTCGGGGTAGCCGGGGCACGCTAAGAATTTGCCGAACCGACCGGTTTTTACTACCATCATTCGCCCGCATTTTTCGCAGGGAATGTCGGTTTCGTCCTCTTTCAACTTGATTTTCACGCCCTCGGTTTTTTCTTTTGCGGCTTTTAAGGTTTCCTCAAAGCCGTCATAGAAGGTGTGGAGCATCGCAATATAATCCACTTCGCCGTGCTCGACCTTGTCAAGGTCGCTTTCCATATTCGCCGTGAATTTCACATTGACGATATTCGGGAACTGTTCCTTCAAAAGCCCCGTGACCGCTTCGCCGAGTTCTGTGGGCTTTAACTGCTTTTGTTCGCGGGTGACATATTCGCGCCCCGTAATCGTGGACACAATCGAAACATAGGTACTCGGTCTGCCGACGCCCGTTTCCTCCAAGGTTTTGACAAGCGAAGCCTCCGTATAGCGCGCGGGCGGCTGGGTGAAATGCTGGTTGCCAAGCAATTCTTTGCATTTCAGCGCATCGCCCTCTTTGAGCGCGGGGAGCTTGGACGCGTCCTCTTCCTCCTCGTCCGTGCCCGCGATATACAATTTCGTGTAGCCGTCAAAACGCACGGTGTAGCCGCTCGCCGAGAACAGGCAGAATTTGTCTGCTTTCGCGTCTTGCTCGTTTGCGCCCTGTATTTCAACTTTGACGGTATCCTGCACGCAGTTTGCCATAAGGCTTGCCATAAAGCGTTTCCAAATCAGCGAATACAGCTTATATTGGTCCGAAGTTAAACTGTCCTTTACTTTGTCGGGCGACAAAGACGGCACAGTCGGGCGGATTGCCTCGTGCCCGTCCTGCGCAGAGGCTTTGGTTTTATAGTAACGCGGTTTTTCAGGCAGATATTCCTTTCCGAAATTCTCCGCAATATAGGCGTTGCCCTCGGCGCGCGCTTCTTCGGAAATGCGCAAGGAGTCTGTACGCATATAAGTGATAAGACCCATCGTGCCGTAGCCCTTCACTTCCATACCTTCATACAGCTCCTGCGCCACCTTCATCGTGCGCTTGCCTTGGAAGCCGAGCTTGCGCGAGCCCTCCTGCTGTAAAGTAGATGTGGTAAACGGCGGGGCGGGCTGACGGCGGCGGGTGCCCTTTTTGACACTGGTCACCTTGTACGCAGCGCCGTCCAAACGCGCTAAAATCGCATCGGACTGTTCTTTGGTTTCCACCTTGATTTTGCCCGTCTCATCGCCGATAAAGCTCGCCGCAAACGCGCGTTTTGAGGTGGGGGCGGTGAATTTTGCGTCCAGCGTCCAATATTCCTCGGGTACAAAGGCGCGGATTTCCTGTTCACGGTCCACAATCAAGCGCAGTGCCACGGACTGTACGCGCCCTGCGGAAAGCCCACGGCGGATTTTCTGCGACACAAACGGACTTAATTTATAGCCGACCAAACGGTCCAAAATGCGGCGTGCCTGCTGGGCGTCCACCAAATCCAAATCGATTTTTTCAGGGTGCGCAATGCCGTTTTGCACGCTGGTTTTATTGATTTCATTAAATTTTACACGGTTTTTGTCGTCCATATCCAAACCGAGCACCGTGGCAAGATGCCACGAAATCGCCTCGCCCTCGCGGTCCGGGTCGGTTGCGAGGTAGACGCGGTCGGACTGTTTCACCATTTCCTTTAATTCTTTGACCAGCTTTTCCTTGCCCTTGACAATCGCGTATTTCGGCGCGAAATCGTTTTTGACATCGACGCTTAATTTCGCGGCGGGCAAATCGCGGATATGCCCGACGGACGCCGTGACGGTATAGTCTTTACCCAAATATTTTTGAATTGTTTTTGCTTTGGAGGGAGACTCCACAATTACCAAATTCGACATTTGAGACCTTCCTATATTTTCTTGTATTTTTTCCCTTGTGTTAATGCGGCACAGCCGTATAGCTCCAATTCCGTCAACGCGGCAAGCGCTTCGCCGACCGAAAGAGCAGTGGCTTCACACAGCTCGTCAATGTGCCGTTCGCCGTTGCCCAGCGCGGCGTATACCGCTTGGGCATTTTTGCTTGCCGTTTCGGGCAGTATGCCGACAGGATTTGCAGATGCTTTCGGCGGCGCGGCTTTTTGCGCCGCAGGTGCATTTTCAGCATGTGCGGGAACACTTCGGTGAGGCGGTAACTTCTGTACCGTTTGAAACACGCGCTCCGCCGCTTCCGGATTTATCGTGTCAGAGTAAGTATAAACATATTCTTCTAAAATATCAAGCGGCGAAAACACGGGCTTTGCGCCGTCGTGAATTAACTTGTTTGCCCCCGTAAACGCCGAGGAGATGACATCGCCCGGAACAGCAAACACATCGCGCCCCTGCTCCATAGCATATCGCGCGGTAATCAAAGAGCCGCTGTGTTCCCCCGCCTCCACAACTACCGTACCGAGCGACAGGGCGGAAATAATCCGATTGCGCAACGGAAAGGTCGTTCTGGACGCCGGCGAAAACGGTAAAAATTCCGTAATCAGCGCGCCGTTTTCGGAAATTTCGCGGCGCAATGCCGCATTTTCACGCAAATAATCCGTACCCAAGCCACAGCCGAGCACGGCAATCGTTTTGCCACCCGCGCGAAGCGCACCCGAGTGTGCGGCGCTGTCAATCCCGAGCGCGCCGCCCGAAACCACCGTTACACCAGCCGCACTTAACGATTGCGCCAATGCAGTCGCCACGCGCAGACTGTAATTCGTCGCTTTGCGCGTCCCGACCATTGCAATTTTCACTTCTCGGAGGAGTACCTCTTTATCGCCCTGCAAAAACAGTACAGGCGGAAAATTGCGCAGTTCGCGCAACTTTTGCGGATAATACACGCTATCCGGCGTGAGGATTTCCCAGTCGTTTTCACGGCAGGCACGCAAAACGCCGCCCGACTCGGACGGAGAATATTTTGAGAGCGCCGCAATCTGCTTTGCCGTCAGTATCCCCGACAGCCGCCATTCGACTGTACCCGCCTCATACACACCGCGTGCCGAGCCAAAAACCTCTATCATATCCGCAATCGGTGCGGCAGGTCCTAAACAGCGCAGCAGCCAAATCCAATAAATTTCATCGTTCATTTCATCATTTCCCAAACGGTGACGGTGGCGGCCGCCGCCGCGTTTAATGACTCCGCCTTGCCGCGCATCGGAATGGTGACGCGCTTTTGCACCGCAGAGAGCACCGCTTCGCCGACGCCGTTGCCCTCGTTTCCAATCACCGCCGCCGCGCCGCCGGAAAAGTCCTGCGCACAGATGCTTTCTGCCGTACAGTCGGGCACGGTGGCAAAGGTCGGCACGGTTTTGCCGATTTCCCGAACGGTTGCCGCCAAATCTGCCGTTTCGAACACGGGCAACCGCAAAAGTGCGCCCATCGACGCGCGCAGGGCTTTCGGATTGTATCGGTCACACCCGCCGCCGACAAACAGCGCGTTTACGCCGAAGGCCTCCGCCGTGCGGGCAATCGCGCCCAAATTCTGTGGGTTTTGCACGCTGTCGAGTACGACATATTTACCGCCTTTTTGAATAGAAAGCGGCGTTTCGGGCAGCATTTGCAACACGGCAAACACGCCCTGTGCGGAAACCGTATCTGCTAATTTTTCGGCAACCTCGTCGGAAACGGTAAAAATATACTGCGCCGCCTGTAAGATAGCTTCGAGCCGTTCACCGCCTTTTTTCTGTGCTTCTGCGGTCAAAAACAGCGTTTGCACTTGACAGCCGCTTTGCGCCGCGTCGGCGCACAAACGAAGCCCCTCCAGCGTGAAAAGCCCCTGCTCGCGGCGATACTTTGCCGAGGCGGTCAGGCGGCAATAGTCTTTAATTTTCGCATTGGTTCGACTTTGTAAGACAGGATACGCCAATCCGTTCCACCTCCCCTAAAAGAAAACGGAAACCACGCCCCGACAAACACAAGGCGTGGTTTTTGCTTATTTCAATGCCGCTTTTGCCTGCTCGGTCAGCGCGGTAAATGCCGCGGGGTCAGCGATAGCAATTTCGGAAAGCATCTTGCGGTTTAAGTCGATGCCTGCCTTTTTGAGCCCATTGATGAAGGTCGAATAATTCATACCGTTCATCTTGCAAGCCGCAGAAATGCGGGTAATCCACAGTCTTCTGAAATCTCTTTTCTTCTGCTTTCTGCCGATATAGGCATACTGACCGGATTTCATAACTGCCTGCTTTGCGGTCTTGAACAGTCTGCTCTTAGAGCCGTAGTAGCCCTTTGCGAGCTTTAAGGTTTTATTTCTTCTTTTGCGCGTCATCATAGCGCCTTTTACTCGTGCCATTGTAAGTTACCTCCGAATCTTTCTTTTGCGGGTACGCCGCCTTCGCTTATTTGTAGGGAATCAGACGCTTAATCTGCTTCTGATTGGTTGTATCCGCAACAGCCGTCTTGCGAAGATTTCTTTTTCTCTTGGTGCTCTTCTTGGTAAGGATGTGGGATTTGTTTGCATGTGCGCGAATCGGTTTGCCGTTTTTCGACAGCTTGAAGCGTTTTTTCGCTCCGGAGTGGGTTTTGATTTTAGGCATTTCAATTCCTCCTGAAATAATGGTTACTGTTTTACGGGCGCTAAGAACATCAGCATTTGTCTGCCCTCTAATTTGGCGGGCTTTTCAACGGTTGAGAAGTCCTTGCACGCCTCGGCAAATTTTTCCATAGAGGCTTTCCCGAGTTCAGGATGCGCCATCTCGCGGCCGCGGAAACGGATGGAAACCTTTACCTTATTCCCCGCCTTTAAGAATTTTTCTGCGTGCTTGGCTTTGGTTTCAAAGTCGTGCGTATCAATGTTTAAGGACAGGCGAATCTCTTTGATTTCGACAACCTTTTGGTTTTTGCGCGCTTCTTTTTCGCGCTTTGCCTGCTCAAAGCGATATTTGCCGTAATCCATGATTTTGCAGACAGGGGGTTTGGCGTTGGGGGCAATCTTCACAAGGTCGAGGCTTTTCTCCTCTGCCTTTTTGAGCGCCTCTTTCGCCGACATAATCCCGAGCTGCTCTCCGTCTGCGCTGATGACGCGGACTTCGCGGTCACGGATTTGCTCATTGATTTGCATTTCTTTGGTACTGATACCAATCACTCCTTTAAAAATTCAAAAAAAGCGTGAACGAAAACCCGTTCACGCTGAAAATACACGCAAAATGCCCCAAAGCGGGGAAACTGCCTTGTATTGACCTGTTTCATACAGAAGTCACAGGTGAGAACGGAACGGTTCTTCTTTATTGCTCGAATAGAATACACCATTTTTTTCGGTTTGTCAAGGATTTCTTGAAAATTCTTGCACATCTGATTTTATCATTCTGCGGGGATTGTGCGGAACGGTCAAGACCGTTCCCTACACGGTATTCGCTCGCAGTATCGCCGCATCGGGACAATGCCCTTGTCAAAAATCCTCTTGCGTACAAGCATCCGTGCGCGGTGAAAAGACCTCCGCGCACCACTGCGCGCCGAGCCGAAAGGCATAAATGAACAATTCCTCTTGCTCGATATTGCCGATTGCAGCCTGCAAATCGCAATATGCCCGAAACAAATCGCGCGCGTTCGTATCGATACACCGTTCCAGTTGCGTTGCTATGTCATTTTGCTTTTGCACGGTTTTCCGCAGTTGTTTCGCGGTGTCTGTCGATGCATAAGCACGGTCGGCGGGCACAAGATTGCCGTAAAATAAGTTCTTTAAAACAGAAGACATCGTATCACACCTATTCTTATTTCATTCCTATAATAGTCCAGATAAGACTTTTTGTCAATAGTCTTATTCGGACTATATATAATAATTAAGGAGTGATTTTATGGATTATATCGACAGATTAACCAATTTGCGCATTGACCGAGACATCAAACAAACGGAAGTTGCACAGGTACTCGGCATCAAGCAAAGTGCATACAGTAAATACGAAAAAAGACGGGTGAAATTGCAGATTGAAGATTTGCTGAAACTGTGTGCATTTTATAATATATCCGCAGATTATATTCTCGGTCTGACCGACACCCCGCGCCCGTTAAAATAACGAGGAGAAAGAAAAAATGAAACCGGAGCAAATACGCATTCGTAACCTACGCGAGGACCACGATATGACGCAGGCGCAAGCCGCCGCAATTCTAAACAAATCTCAACAAGGATACGCCCACTTAGAAAATGGGCGTGCGGATTTGTCGATTGACGATTTAAGAGCGCTGTGCCGATATTACAATATATCCGCGGATTATATTCTCGGTCTGACCGACACCCCGCGCCCGTTAAAGTAACCATTTTGTGGTTTATAAATGCATAAATTGTCATTCTGCGCCGTCAGGCGAGAAAGCTTGTGCTTGTGCACTTTGGTAATTGCGCTTTTTCGTTTTGTGCAGAATGATAATTTTTTGTTTAGCGCGTCGTAACGGGCTTCCACGCCCGCCGAAAATATCCGAAAACACAACGGCGGGAGCAAGCCCCACCCTGCATTCTATCATCTATACCATAGGGAATGGTCTTTCCCATTCCGTCACGCTCCGCGCGTGATGCGGTCAATTTCGGCAAGCTCCTCCGCCGACAGCGGTGCGGCATTTACAATGCCGAGGTTATCCAAAATCTGCTCCTTGCGCGAAGCGCCGACCAAAACGCTTGTCACAGCACGGTCTTTCATCACCCAACAAAGCGCCAGTTGTGCCAGCGTCTGCCCGCGCTCTGCCGCCAACGCATTTAAAGCACGCAGTTGTCCGAGCAATTCGGGTGTCAGACGCTCCGCCTTTAAAAACCGCCCGTCGGTCACGATTCGGCTGTCTTGCGGAATCCCGTTTAAATACCGATTGGTCAAAAGCCCTTGGGCTAAGGGGCTGAATGTAATCAAGCCTTTTCCCGTCACCGGCAAAGCGTCTTTCAAGCCGTTTTGCTCAATGGTACGGTCCAAAATCGAATAGCGGTTTTGGTTGAGCACAAACGGGCAGTGCAGTTCTTGCAAAATCGCCGCCGCGCGTTGCATTGTCTCGCCGTCATAATTGGAAAGTCCTGCATACAGCGCTTTGCCGCTGTGCACGGCCGTGGCAAGCGCCCCCATACTTTCCTCTAACGGCGTTTCCTTGTCCATACGATGGTGATAAAAAATATCCACATAGTCAAGCCCCATTCGCTGAAGGCTCTGGTCCAAGGACGCAAGCAGATATTTTCGGCTGCCGAAATCCCCGTAAGGGCCGTCCCACATCGTGTATCCCGCTTTGGTGCTGATAATCAGCTCGTCGCGGTAGGGCTTCAAATCCGATGCCAAAATTTTGCCGAAGTTTCGTTCGGCATCGCCCGGTTCGGGTCCGTAGTTATTCGCCAAATCAAAATGTGTAATGCCGTTGTCAAAGGCACAAAACAACATTTCTTTCATATTTTCAAAATCCGCCGTACAGCCGAAATTGTGCCACAGTCCCAAAGAGACTTTCGGGAGTTTTAATCCGCTCGCCCCGCAACGGTTGTATTGCATTTCACTGTACCGCGTCGCACTTGCCCTGTAAGCCATTTTCGTTTCCTCGCTTCCTTGTTTTCCTGCTTTCCATTGTAACAGGGATATACGGAAAAAGCAAGGGGACCCCACTGCGGGTATCGTTCTCCGGCATTACTGCGCCAATTTATGCTGTTTCCCCGTTGCGTCGATACGATAATTGTCCCAATAGATTAACTCCTCCACCGTTACAAACTGATATCCTTTTTCGGACAGCGCCTGCAAGCACTGCCGTAAGGCTTCCGGTGTATTTTTGACATCGTTGTGGAACAGAATAATCGAGCCGTTTTCCGCCGCTCCCGTTACGCGCGACACCATTTCCTCGACCTCTAACCCCTGCCAATCGAGGCTGTCCACCGACCACTGCACGGTTTGCATCGAAAGGCTTTCGGCGGCTGTGATGACATCGTTTGTGTAATCGCCCGACGGCGCGCGCAACAATTTCGGCTTTTCACCGATACACTGCTCGATTTCGGCATTACATTTTTCAATATCGGCGGTAATTTCCTCCAAAGACAGCTTGCTGTACGCCTTATGGCTGTCAGAATGGTTGGCAATCGAGTGCCCTGCGTTATAAAAGGCCTTGACCGCGTCCGGATACTTACGCACCCAGTCCCCGACCACAAAAACGGTCACTTTGGCATTGTATTCGTCTAAAATGGACAGCAACTCTTCGGTATCGTCCGCACCCCACGCCGCGTCAAAGGTAATTGCAACCTTTTTTTCATTGGTATCGACACAATACACGGGTAGTTTGCGTTCCTGCGTATTTGCCGCCTGTATGGTTTGATACCGCTGGGACACGCCTGCCGCTACGAGGACCGCCGACAGCAAAAGCATCAGCCCGACCGTAATGGATTGTTTGGTCAACAGCATATACCGTTTCATAAAACCCCTCCCTCGCACTATGTATATGGCGTTTGCAGGCAAAAAAATACCGCGCACGGATTTTCCTCCGTGCGCGGTTTGGTTGCTTTGCAGAATTTATTCCGCTTTTTTCGGCTCAACCAATTCAATGATGCACATTTCTGCGGCATCACCGCGGCGAGTACCGGTTTTGATGATGCGGGTGTAGCCGCCGTTCACGCCTGCATATTTGGGCGCGATTTCGTCGAACAGCTTTTTCACAACCTCATCTTTCGTGACATATGCAAACACCTGGCGCTTTGCGTGCAGGGTGTTGTCCTTTGCGATGGTAATCATCTTTTCTGCCATGGAGCGAACTTCTTTCGCTCTGGTAACGGTGGTTTCCACCTTGCCGTTTTCCAACAGATAAGTAACCATACCTCTGAGCATCGCTTTACGGTGATCCGTAGTTCTGCCGAGTTTTCTGGTTCCGGGCATCTAAATCACTCCTTCTTATTCGTCTTCTTTGCGGAGAGTGAAGTTCAGGGACTCAAGCTTGGCAATCACTTCTTCAAGCGATTTTCTGCCAAGGTTGCGCACCTTCATCATATCTTCCTCTGATTTGCTGATTAAGTCTTCCACCGTGTTGATGCCTGCACGCTTCAGGCAGTTGAAGGAACGCACGGACAGGTCAAGCTCCTCAATGGTCATCTCGAGTGCTTTTTCTTTGCCGTCGTCGTCTTTCACGACCATCACCTCGGTGTTGCCCGCCTCATCGGAGAGGTCAACAAAGAGGTTGAGGTGTTCAGTGAGAATCTTGGCGCCGAGCGAAACCGCTTCTTTTGCGGAAATGGTACCGTTCGTCCAGGCTTCGAGCGTCAATTTGTCGAAGTCGGTAATCTGCCCTACACGGGTGTTTTCCACCGTGTAATTCACCTTCAGCACGGGGGTGTAGATAGAGTCGATTGCAATCACGCCGATGACGGGCTGCATCATCTGCTTGTTCCGCTCTGCCGAAACATAGCCGCGGCCTCTGTCGGCAGTCAGTTCCATATTGAGCGTTGCGCCCTCGGAAAGCGTTGCAATCAAATGGTCGGGATTGAGAATTTCAACCTCGGAATCTGTTTTGATGTCGCCTGCCGTAACCTCGCATTTGCCGCTGGCTTCCACATACAGCGTTTTCGGACCGTCGCCCTGAATTTTCAGGATAACGCCTTTCAAATTCAGAACGATTTCGGTCACATCTTCTTTTACACCGGGGACGGTGGAGAATTCGTGCAGAACGCCGTCAATTTTGACCGAAGTAATTGCATACCCCGGCAAAGAGGACAGAAGCACGCGGCGCAGGGAGTTCCCGAGCGTTGTGCCGTAGCCTCTTTCCAACGGCTCCATAATGAACTTGCCGTAAGTGCCATCCGCGGACAAATCGAGTGCTTCAATGCTGGGCTTATCAATTCCTATCATTCAAAACCCTCCTATCGTGGGATTCGGGCAAACGCCCGAAATAAAACATATATTCGTACCTGTATAAATCGAGAATTCGATTGAAAATCACCGATGCGATTATTTAGAATAGAACTCAACGATAAGATGTTCTTCAACAGGAACTTCAATCTGTTCTCTGTCGGGCAATTTGACAACCTTTGCGGTCAAATCATCGCCGTTTTTGTCCAGCCATTCCGGTACAGGACGGGAAGCGTTCGCTTCGAGAACAGTTTTCATTTTTTCACTGTCGCGGCTCTTTTCACGAATCGAAACCACATCGCCGGCTTTCAAAAGGTAAGACGGAATGTCCACTTTCTTGCCGTTGACGAGATAGTGACCGTGGGTGGTGAGCTGTCTTGCTTCCGCGCGGGACGAAGCCCAACCCAGAAGGTAAGCGACATTATCCAGTCTGCTTTCGCAAATACGAAGCAGGTTTTCACCGGTCATACCCTGTTTGCGTTCCGCCATCAGGAAATATTTGTGGAACTGGCCTTCCTGAATTCCGTAATAACGGCGTGCCTGCTGCTTCGCACGAAGCTGCATACCGTATTCGGAAGTCTTTTTGCGGCCCTGGCCGTGTTGGCCCGGCGCATAGCTGCGGCGTTCAAATGCACATTTACCGGTGTAGCAACGGTCACCCTTTAAAAAGAGCTTCTTGCCCTCACGGCGGCAAATTTTGCAAACCGCACCTGTATATCTTGCCATAAATTACACCTCCAAAAACTTACACTCTTCTTCTCTTGGGCGGGCGGCAGCCGTTGTGCGGAATGGGGGTAACATCTTTAATCATTGTTACATCCAAACCGGCGGTCTGCAGCGCACGGATTGCGGCTTCACGCCCCGAACCCGGGCCCTTGACATATACTTCCACCGTTTTCATACCGTGGTCGATTGCAATTTTTGCAGCGGTTTCAGCGGCAGTCTGCGCAGCGAACGGCGTAGACTTTTTAGACCCTCTGAAGCCCATTTCGCCGGCAGAAGCCCACGAAACAGCATTGCCCTGCACATCGGTAATCGTGACAATGGTGTTATTGAAGGTGGATTGAATATGTGCTGCACCTTTTTCAATATTTTTGCGTTCACGGCGACGGCGTGTTGCCGTGCCTTTTTTTGCGGTAGCCATTGAATACACCCTCCCTTATTTCTTCTTGTTCGCGATGGTCTTTTTCGGACCTTTACGGGTACGCGCATTGTTTTTCGAAGTCTGGCCGCGAACGGGAAGACCCTTTCTGTGGCGGGTCCCGCGATAGCTGCCGATTTCAATCAAGCGCTTAATATCGAACGCAACATCACGGCGAAGGTCACCTTCAACCTTAACATTGTGCTCAATGTATTCACGAAGCTTTGCTACATCTTCTTCGGTCAAATCCTTTACACGCGTGTCGGGATTTACACCGGTTGCGGCAATAATGTCACTTGCCGTTTTTCTGCCGATACCGTAGATGTAAGTGAGGCCGATTTCGACTCTCTTGTCTCTCGGTAAATCAACACCTGAAATTCGTGCCATTAACTTTGCACCTCCATTATGATGCGGTAAATTTTACTATTGAAATTTCCGTTTGCGAAAGCGCAATATCGTTGTTTAGATCTTTAACAACGATTTTCCGCGCACGCCGGGGAGATCAGCCCTGGCGCTGTTTGTGCTTCGGATTTTCGCAAATGACCATAACTTTGCCTTTGCGTTTAATAATTTTGCACTTTTCGCAAATTTTTTTGACAGAAGGTCTGACTTTCATATTGGAATACCTCCTTCTTAAAAATCAAGAACTAAACCTGTTGCTTATTTGGTTCGCCATGTAATGCGCCCGCGCGTGAGGTCATATGGCGACATTTCGACCGTCACTTTATCGCCCGGCAGAATGCGAATGAAATTCATACGCAGTTTACCGGAAATATGGGCTAAAATTTGGTGGCCATTC
>JBJEPR010000150.1:0-2957 GCA_051881335.1 Candidatus Fimenecus sp.
TATTTTGATTTGTTTTTATTATTCAATTCCCGCTGTGCCTGCGGCAAGCGCAGATAGACGGGTAATAATGCAGATGCATCTGTCGGCTGTTCGCCGTTTTTCATACGCGCGGCGGCAAGATAC
The DNA here is from genome assembly GCA_051881335.1 of Candidatus Fimenecus sp. Classification (GTDB taxonomy): domain Bacteria; phylum Bacillota; class Clostridia; order Oscillospirales; family Acutalibacteraceae; genus Fimenecus. The sequence goes on from JBJEPR010000150.1 coordinate 124, forward strand.
GCCACAGATGACGCACGCGCACTGCGCAGCTGTGCAGGGGCGAGCGTGCAAGGAAAAGCCCCCTCTGCGCTTAAAAAATCGTATGTTTTTTTCGCACCGTCCGCACAGAATAAAACCGGTTTGCCGTTTGCTTGTAAAATTTCGCCGAGCTCCGATAAGAGCATAGCGGAATCAGACAAAATGCGTTCGCCGCCCTGAAACAGCGCCGTATAAACCTGATTACAGCGCGCGTCCATCGCCGCGCAAACAATGCCGTCAAAACTTCTGAACGGATACGCCGCCGCTTCCAACGCGGAAACCGCCATACAAGGCTTATGAACGGCATCGGCAAGCCCTTTGACAGCGGCAATGCCGATACGCACGCCTGTGAACGAACCCGGTCCTGCCGAAACGGTGAACAAATCCATCTCATTCGGCGCGGTTCTCGTATGTTGAAACAGTTCTTGTGCCATCGGCAACAAGGTTTGGCTATGGGTTAAGGCGACATCGGAAAAGGTTTCGCCCAAAAGCTTGTCCCCCTCTAAGAGCGCAACACTCGCCGCGCCGGAGGCGCAGTCCAACGCAAATATTTTCACAAAATCGCCTCGTTTCCGTCTATGGTAATCACGCGGGTATTTTCTACGTCTCCCTTTTCAAAACAGATACGCACGGCAGTTTCAGGCAGTGCATTTTCAATGTTTTCGCTCCACTCCACACACAACACCGCGCCCTGCTCCATATAGTCAAAAAATCCGGTGGAATCCAAATCCGCCCAAGTGGATACACGGTACATATCAAAATGGCAAAGCTCGGCGTTTTCCCCGTAAACATTGACAATCGCAAAGGTAGGACTGCTGACTTCGCAGGAAAGCCCCATACCTTTTGCAACGCCCGTAGTAAAAGCGGTTTTACCCATACCCATACCGCCGAACATCGCGAGCACCTCGCCGCCTTTGAGCGTTTTGCCGAGCCGCTCGCCGAGCGAGACAGTTTCCTCGTAACTCTCGGATACAAATTTTTGCATCTAATCACCTGCAATATTATAACACGGTTTTACAGTTTCGTAAATACTTTTTACTTGAATTTGCAGTACAATCCCACTATAATATAGACAAGCACTCGTGAGGTACGATTATGAAAAAAATTTGGAATTCTGTCAAGCTCTTTTTGCGCGAAACAGATATGTGGCTGTTGATCAGTTGTGTTGTCACCTCTGTTTTCGGGCTTTTAATGGTATACAGCGCAACACGCCACAGCCTGTTAGAGGGGCAGTGGTTTACAAGAGATTTTTTGATTATGCTCATCGCCGTGGTTTTGGGGATTGGGCTTTGTTTGCTGATTTCGTATTTTAATTATGAGGTTTTTACGCGGTTTTGGCTGATTATCGGCGCGGTTTGCATTGGGTCGCTTGTGTTGCTGTTCCCGTTCGGCACAGGGCCGCAGGCACGCCCCGATGTGCACACTTGGCTTGATTTCGGCGTATTCAGTATTCAGCCGTCGGAATTTGTCAAAATCGGGTTTATTATCACCTTCGGCGTGCATTTGGAGCGTCTGCGGGATAAAATCAACAAGCCGTTGAGCATTTTACAACTCGGCATTCACGCGATGATTCCGACCTTTTTGGTGATGAAAACGGGCGATATGGGCTCGGCATTGGTGTTCTTAGTCATCGCTGCGGTAATGCTGTTTGCAGGCGGCGTACATTGGGGATATTTCCTCGGCGGCGTGGCGTTGGTCGGTGCCGCCGCACCGCTTGTGTGGACCTATGTATTTTCGTCCATTCAAAAGGAGCGCTTTTTGGCGCTGATACATCCGGAGTTATATCCGAGCATTATTTATCAGCAAGAGCGCGGCATAACCGCTATCGGCGCGGGCGGCTTTTCGGGACAAGGCTTATTCCACGGCGCATACACGCAGGCAGGCGCCGTGCCGGAGAGCCAAAATGATATGATTTTTACCGTGGTCGGCGAGGAGCTTGGCTTTTTGGGCTGTATTGCGGCGCTGGGGCTTTTGTGCTTCATTTCCATTCGGATTTTGATGATTGGCAGAAAGTCGCGCGAGCGCTCTACCAACCTTATTTGCAGCGGTATGGCGGCGATGATTATGGGGCAGACGGTCATCAATGTCGGTATGTGCTTGATGCTTCTGCCGGTTATCGGCATCACTCTCCCCTTTTTCTCAGCGGGCGGGTCGTCGAACCTCGGTGTGTACCTTGGAATTGGACTTGTATTAAGCATTTACCGCCATAACTGCGAACAGGAAGCGGTCAATATCCGTGTGTATGATTCCTTAAAAAAGGATTGACGGACTAAATAAAATAAGAATGAAAACAGCAGGATTGGTAAAGCTATCAATCCTGCTGTTTTTTATGTCTGCGCCTGCACAAAGATAATTTGACAGTCCTCAGAATAGGTTTGTTGTATCCACTGCGTAAAGCGTTCGGCTTCTTCTGTCTCAAATTCCCTTTGCAAATACACCACAACACTTGTTTCCGTGTGTAAATTCCCGCTTTCGTCCACACAATCCAGCGTTCCGATTTTCACATCGTTCACCGCAGGAAACAAGATCTTTATTTCTTTGGTGATTTGTTCAACGGATACTGTTGTTTCAAAGCCGGTCACGGTTTGATTGTCTGTGTTTGCCTGTTTCACCATAAAGCCTGCCACCACAAGGCAGGGAATCAATATCAAAATGGTATTCCAAATCAAACGCCGACGCATTCGTTTGCGCTGTTGCGCGCTGAATTCGCCTGCCTGCGGGATTTTAAGAAGAATCAAAACGAATACCGAGGAAAGAAAAATAGGCTCTATAATAAATGTTGGGGTAACCAAATAGAGTCTGCGAAAAAAATAAAA
>JBJEPR010000151.1:0-2937 GCA_051881335.1 Candidatus Fimenecus sp.
CAGAGCCGCAATCCACGGAACAATAACCAAACAACACGGCGGGGAACGGTTTTCCGCCGTGTTTTTCTGTGTAAATACAGAGAATTCCCCTTGCATTTCGACCAAAAACAAAGGGACGAAAATCCGCGCTTTTTACCATTTCGACAAACTTTTTCTCTTTTGCGGCGGAACGCGCGAAAAGATTGACTTTTTGCGGAAATGGGATTAGAATATACCCTAATATCATTAAAATGCATATGCAGTATGGGTAGGAGAAGACTATGAAACGCAATGGTTCCGAAATTATCGCCGAGGTGCTGATTGAGCACGGTGTGGATACCGTTTTCGGCTATCCCGGCGGTGCAGTTTTGAATATATATGACGCGCTGTATAAATACAGCGACCGTATTCGCCACATTTTGACCGCGCACGAGCAGGGTGCGTCCCACGCGGCGGACGGGTATGCCCGCGCTACGGGTAAAACGGGCGTGGTGATTGCCACTAGCGGACCGGGCGCTACGAATTTGGTCACGGGGCTTGCCACCGCGTATATGGATTCCGTGCCGATGGTTGCCATTACGGGCAATGTCAGCACTTCGCTTATCGGTAGAGATGCGTTTCAGGAGGTCTACATAACAGGCATCACGATGCCCATTACCAAGCACAACTTTATGGTGCAGGACATTTCCGAGCTTGCCGATATTTTGCGTGAGGCGTTCAAAATCGCCAATACCGGCAGAAAAGGCCCTGTGCTTGTTGATATTCCGAAGGATATTACCGCGGCGGTCATAGATTTTGAACCGGTTATGCCCGCCCCGATTGTGGACAATACCGTTATCAACCACGAACAACTCAAAGCCGTTGCCAAAATGCTCAATACCGCCAAACGCCCGTTCATTGAACTCGGCGGCGGCGTGACTTCGGCAAATGCTTCCGAAGAAGCGCGTGCTTTGGTGCAAAAATGCGGCGCGCCCGCGTGCCACACGCTTATGGCGGCAGGCGTTTTGGGCTATGATGAGCCGCTGAATTACGGTTTGGTCGGTATGCACGGCAGCTTCGTCACCAATAAAGCGATGGACGAGGCGGATTTACTGATTGCCGTCGGCACGCGTTTTTCCGACCGCGTTGCCTTAAAGCCCGACGCATTTGCGAAAAATGCCAAGGTGGTGCAAATTGATATTGATTTGAGCGAAATCAACAAGAATGTCACGGTGGACGCATACCTTACAGGCGATGTCAAAACCATTTTACAAGCACTTCTACCGCTTGTGGAGACGGTGGACCGCAGTGCGTGGCTTGCAGAGCTCGAAACCTTTAAAAAGGACGATTATATCCCGCAGGATAACCCGTCGCGCATTACGCCGCACGAGCTTGTGCAGGCGATTTGTAACGATACCGACAAAGAGACGGTGTATGTCACCGATGTCGGTCAGCACCAAATGTGGGCGGCGCAGTATCTTGCGCATACATCGGCGCGCAATTTCTTGACCAGCGGCGGCTTGGGTACAATGGGCTACGGCTACGGCGCGGCCATCGGCGCGCAAATCGCATACCCCGAAAAACGCGTGGTGCATATCACAGGCGACGGCTCGTTCCATATGAATTTGAATGAAGCGTGCACGGCGGTCAGCTACAATTTGCCGATTATCACCGTGATTTTTGACAACCGCGTGCTCGGTATGGTGCGCCAATGGCAAACTTGCTTCTACGGCAAACGCTATTCGCAAACCGACCCCGAACGCCAAACCGATTTCGTGAAGGTGATTGAGGGCTTCGGCGGCAAGGGCTACCGCGCCACAAACCTTGCTGAATTCAAAGCGGCATATAAACAGGCGCAACAGGATAACTGCCCCGTTTGGATTGACTGCACGATTGGCAAAGATGAGCGTGTACTGCCGCTTATCCCCGCAGGCAAAACGATTGACGATATTATTATCGCGCCGAATTGCGAAACCTGCCGCTATCAGTGCCACAAAAAATAAAGAAGCGTGCAAAGCAGCACCCGCCGTATAGCGTACGGCGGGTATTTTTCTATTTTCCGAACGGGGAATAGGCAATACTGCGCGGCAGAACGGCGTGCTCGGGCGCGCCGTTCGGAATCGCGGTTTCACATAACAGACAGGCGTTGAAAATACTGCTTTTGCCGTAGCGTGTGCGAATACTGCGCACCGCCGCGTCCAATTTTTCCTGCTGTTCGTGGCGGGCAAAATCCGAAAATAAATCGGTTTGCACGGGTGCGGCGGCATCTGTCAGTGCAATGGCCCGTACCGTGACCGCGCGCACGGGCAGTTCCCAACGGTAAACCGATTGGAACAGCGAAAATGCGGCTTGTGCGATTTCAAATGCACTTTGCGTCGGTAAGGGAAGGGGATGTTGATATTGCCGCACAAACAGTGCGTTGTTTTTAATGCTGATTTGCACCGCCGTTGCCGCCAAATGCTCCGAAAACAGCCGCCGCCCGATTTCCTGCGACAGCGACAGCATTACAAGCCAAACCTCGCGCGGCGTTTGCAAATCCCGTACGCAGGTGGCGCCGTGCCCAATGCTTTTAGATACGGGCACAAATCCGTCGGGGCACACGCGCGATACATCCAATCCGTTCGCATACCGCCAAAGCACCTCGCCGCCCTTGCCGAATACATTTTTTAAAAACCGTACATCGCAGGCGGCAAGCTGACCGATGGTGTGTATGCCGTATTTGTTTAATTTTTGCACGGTTGCCCGCCCACAGCCGAGCATATCTGCGGCGGGCAAATTCCAAATTTTTTCCCGAAAATCCTGCCGCGTGATTTCGGTGACCGCGTCGGGCTTTTTCATATCCGAGCCGAGCTTTGCAAAAACCTTGTTGAACGAGACGCCGACCGAAACCGTCAGCCCCAGTTCTTTTGTAATATGCGCGCGAATATCGTTGGCAATCTGCACCCCGTCGCCGAATAAGCTCTGCGAGCCGGTGACATC
>JBJEPR010000152.1:0-2932 GCA_051881335.1 Candidatus Fimenecus sp.
TTGATGCTGTTTGAGATCCTTCGCTTCGCTCAGGATGACAATTTACCCCTACAAATCCAAATTTATATCACAAAAAGTCCGCCGCAGAGGTCGGGGAAACCGACGCCTGCGGCGGCACGCATACATATTAAAATACATTTAAACCGCGTTTCATTATGCGGTTGCGTCCTCGCGCAATTCCTTCAGCTCGATTTCAACCGCTTCGTCGATGGTGGGCTGGGTTTTCTTTTGCTTGCGCAAAGAAAGACCGACAATCAAATCCACAACCAAATCCAACAAAAACAGCCCGATGCCGACCAAATAAAACGGCGACACACTGCCCGAAAACAATCCCAAGGAAAGGTCAGCGCACTGCGCGGTAAACTGCGATAAAAACAGCGCCGACAGCCCCCAAGTGACAAGGCTTATTGCATTCAAAATCACATCGAAAAGCCAGTTCAGGTTAATCGCGCCGATGAGCACCACAAAGAAATTGAGCACGCCTGCAACCACAGCAATCAGCGCCATCAGCACGCTGAGCAACAGCGCGGTTATCGCACCGCCCAGCACCTCGCCGTTCATCAAGGCCATCACCGAGCCGAGGTCAAATTTCAGCAAATAATTCAGCACAAAGGTCAAAAAGGAGATGGACTCCGTACCCTCGCGGAACGGAAACGCAAAGGTCGCGTTTAACAGCGGCACAACCAGCGCCACCAACGGCAACAGGGTGCAGACCAACCGCACAATGCGCAGGGGAGAACCGAACATCGCGCTTTTAAAGTTGCCGGTGCGATAATGCAACCGTGCAAACGAACGCTCTGCAATATCGGCGTCCTCTTCCAGTCTTGCCTCCCAGTTATAGTTTGGGATATTTGCGCCGCAGTGCTTGCACTCCGCGCGGAAATCATACCAATGCAGTTTCTCACCGCAGTTCGGGCATTTTGCCGCCATAAAATCCATCCTTTCCGCTGTTTCAAATGTGGCGAAAAATGTTGACAAGTTATTGTAGCATACTTTTAAATTTTTTTCAAGCGTATAACATTCCAAGAGAGTGGGCGTAGCTTTGCCGTGACCGTTCTGCCGTCTTTTTCGGGAAGATTTGCCGCTTTTGAGGGCTTGACGGGCGCAGAAACAATCGAGTTTTCGTCTTTTAAACCAAAGCCCGCCATTTCGATGTGCGCAAACGGTACAAAGTCCTCCATATCGGGCAAATCGAGCGTCAACGCGCAGTCTTCTTCAAAATCGCGGTTGACTGCGAACACCGTCAGCTCCGTTTCGTCGGCGGAAAGGATTGCCACGCCGTCCAAATCGGGCACATCGGTGAATTCCTTGGTGTCGTGCTTGTCACAGCGGATTTGCGACACAAGCGCCGTGCCGCGCCCGTAGTTCGACATATGCATAAACGGATAGAAAATCGTTTGTTCAAACACCCCGCCGCCGTTTTCGGTCATAATCGGCGCAATGACATTCACAAGCTGGGCAAGGCACGCAACCTTGACGCGGTCGGCGTGGCGCAGCAGCGTGATAAGCATTAAGCCGACCAACAGCGCGTCCTCAAAATTGTAAATATCCTCTAACTGATGGGGCGCCTGACACCAGCGTTCGATTTTTTTGTCCGCATCAAAGGAATGATACCAAACATTCCACTCATCAAAGGACAAGTTCACCTCGTGTTTTGAGTGCTTTTTGCCTTTGATGTAGTCACAGACCGACACCACGGTGTGAATAAAGCTGTCCATTTCTATGGATTTCGCAAGGAAGCTCGCGGTATCGTCGGTTTTATTGTCAAAATACTGATGCAAAGAAACATAATGCACTTTGTCATACGCCAAATCGAGCGTCTGCGCCTCCCAATCCCCAAAGGTTTTGGTGTGGCTGTTGGAGCTGCCGCAAAGCACAAGTTCAATCGACGGGTCTACCCAACGCATGACCTTTGCCGCCTCCGCCGCGGCTCTGCCGTATTCGTAAGCGGTTTTGTGCCCGATTTGCCAGTCGCCGTCCATTTCGTTCCCCAAGCACCACAGCTTGATATTGTGCGGCTGTTCCACGCCGTGCTTGCGGCGCAAATCGCTGTAATACGAGCCGCCGGGGTGGTTACAGTATTCCACAAGCGCACGCGCTTCCTCCGCGCCGCGCAGACCTAAATTCACCGCCATCATACATTCGGTGTTCGCCTTTTTGCACCAGTTCAAAAATTCGTTGGTTCCAAAGGTGTTGGGCTCGGTCACGCCCCACGCAAGCTCTAACCGCTTCGGGCGCTCCTCGACAGGGCCGACGCCGTCCTCCCAGCGGTAACCGGAAACGAAGTTGCCGCCCGGATAGCGCACAATCGGCACATTGAGCTTGCGCACTTCGTCTATCACATCCTGCCGCAAGCCGTCCGCGTCGGCAGTGGGGTGGCCGGGCTCGTAAATCCCACCGTAGACCGCGCGTCCTAAGTGCTCGATAAACGAGCCGTAGATGCGCTTGTCCACCGCGCCGATTTGAAAGCTTTTGGAAAGGGGTAATGACGCTTTTTTCATATGTATCACGCTCCATCGGAGTTTCGAATTGCTGTCCTTTTGCGGCGGCGTTGCCGCACATTTGCATTTTTGCACAAATTGGGATTTGTGCGCGTAGTGGCGGGCTTCTACGCCCGCCGATTGTCATTCTGAGCCGTTAGACGAAGAATCTCGTTTTGATATTTCTATTTTGAGGAGTTTTGAGATCCTTCGCTTCGCTCAGGATGACAAATTGGGATTTGTAGGGGTAATTTGTACGGTAGGGCGGGGGCTTGCCCCCGCCGTTTCTGCCCCCTCTGACGAGGGGGCTGTCAAATGCACAGCATTTGACTGGGGGAGAGATTTTTTTCGTCTCTCTCCCTCCGTCTTTTGCCTGCGGCAAAAGCCACCTCCCTCATCAGAGGGAGGAATAACGGGTCGTCGAGACGCCGACCCCAACAAACCCCAATTTA
>JBJEPR010000153.1:0-49814 GCA_051881335.1 Candidatus Fimenecus sp.
ACAACGATAGAACCTTTTTGAAGGTTGCGCCCTACAATTTGCGATGCACCCTCCACAGGGCTCAAATCGGGCGTATGGTCATCATTTACCGGCGTGGGCACAGCGACAATGTGGAATTTCGCCTCTTTCAGTTTGCTTTCATCGGCGGTAAAATCCACCGTACAAGCCTTAATTGCCTCGTTGCCCACCTCGTTTGTGGGGTCAATGCCGTTTTTGTAAAGTTCAATTTTTTTGGCGTTCAGGTCAAAACCAACCACCTGCACCTTTTTGGAAAAAGCAACAGCAATCGGCATGCCCACATAGCCGAGTCCCACCAAGGAAATTTTTTCTTCACCGTTTACGATTTTTTCATACAAGGACATTTTCTTTCGCTCCTTTTATGTTTAGATAGTGACACATATCTTTATTGACCTTGTAAACATCAAATTTTTGCCTGCAATATGCGGCGCTTTTTGCGCCCATTTCGGAGACCCATTGCGGATTCTCAATAAAGGCAATCATTTTTTCCGCGAGTGCGTCCGCATCTTTAACAGGCACCAAAAAGCCTGTTTCCCCATCCAGCACTGTTTCGCGGCAACCGGGAGCGTCTGTTGTAATGATTGCGCGCCCCATAGACATCGCCTCAAGCACCGTTCTCGGCGTTCCCTCACGGTAAGAGGGAAGCACATATACGGAACACTGTCTGTAATAATCAGCAACGGTATCGGTCTCGCCGAAATGTTCTATAATCCCGCGGTCAATATACCCTTGCAAATCCGCTTCGGACAAAGAATCCTGTATACCCTCACACGCACCTAACAACATACAGCGCACCTCGGGGTACTTTGTTTTCACCATTTCGCAGGCTTTTAAATATTCGCGAATCCCTTTGGAGTACATCACCCGCGACAGCATAAAGAAAGTCATCTGTTCAGGATATGGCGCAACAGAGAATCTATCGGTATTCACGCCTGAACCATTTACCACACGACATTTTTCTTCGCTTACCAAATGTTCTTTAACAAACTGCTCTTTGTCATCATTATTTTGAAAAATTGCCACATCGGCACAACGAAATGCTTTTTTATATAGAAGCGACATAACGGTTTTAATCAACTTTGCTTTTTTGGTTTGCGCCGTAAACGCATAGCCTACGCCCGTTACCATAGCGGTTATATGCGGTACGCCTGCTTTTTTGGCGGCAATCGAACCGTATATAACCGGCTTAGAGGTGTACCCGAGTACTATATCCGGTTTTTCCTTTTGAAACAAAGTATACAGCGCCTTTTGATACTCTAAATCCTTTATAGGATTCACACCGTTTTTATTCATCGGAATTTCCACAAATTTTGCACCGAGCGCTTCGATTTTTTCCACATTATCGCGATTTGGCCCTGTTACCAACACTTCATAGCCGCTCGCACGGATTTTTTGAATCAAGTCCCCTCGAAAATTGTAGGCGGTTCGATTTTTCGGAGAAATTAAAATAAACTTCATCTGTCGCTCCGTTTCTTGACATAGGCTTCTAAATTTTTATAAATTACATCAAAAAGCCGTTCATTGTTTTGAGGCGATACGAAAGAATTATGCGGTGTTAAAATCACATTTTCCATTCCCCACAGCGGACTTTCTTTCGGCAACGGTTCGGTTTCAAATACATCCAAAACCGCGCCGCCCAAAGTACCGTTTTTCAAGGCTTCAATCAAGTCCTTTTCATAAACAACCGCCCCACGCGCAATATTAACCAATATCGCGCCGCGCTTGCATTTTGAAAACAGCGTTCTGCAAAACATACCGCGGGTTTCTTTGGTCAGCGGAAGCGTTAGGACAATTACATCGGCGATTTCCAGCGCTGATGGCAGTGCATCCATCGAATAATATGCATCATAACATACCTCGGCAGGGCGGCAAATATCCGCCGCTACCACCCGTGTGCCGAACGCTTTAAAACGCTTGGCGCATTCCGTACCGGCCGAGCCGCAACCGACAACCAAGACCGTGTCGCCTGAAAGTTCACGCACGGTTCTGTCCTTTTCCCAAAGGGCATTCGCTTGTCTGTCTAAAAAGGCTGCGATGTGCTTATAAAGCGACAGCACTCCGCAAAGTGCCCATTCCGCCATCGGCACGCTGTAAACGCCGCGGGCGTTGCATATTTGAATGCCTTGCGCGTTTATGTAATCCAGCGGCATACGATCCAGCCCAACGCTCGTCGTTTGAATAAAGCGCAAACTTTGAAAACGCGTAATATCATTCTGCAAGAACAGCCCGTTACACACCACTGCATCGAAACGGGAAACATCCATAGACAGTTCATCGCGCTCGTCCTGCACGAAGGTGATGTCTGCACCGAGCGCGCGCAATGCTTCGAGTTGCGCTTGCGAATAGGTAAACGCGCCTGTTAAAAGCAAGTTCATACAATCACCCTCCTCTTCCTGTTTCTTTGTGAAATACAGTTGATGCGTAAATCTATAACCAAATAAAAAACCCACACATACAGTTGAATAGACTCTGTCAAAACAGACCAATTCAGCAGGAAAGCCATAACACAACGCCTGGAAATACGGATTCAGATAACCTGCAAAAATTGGTACGAATCAAGTGACAAGGCTATGCAGAACCGTAATGTGAAAACATATCATTCAATGGTCTCCGCTTTTTTGACGATGTCTTGCACATATGCACATAGCCTTTCGTGATTTGCGCGGAACATATCCGAATTCCATCCGCATAAAGTGCTCTCAAACGCCCGAATACCCGCAACGCCGGTTTGCATTTTCTCCCGAATTGCAGAAACATCCTTTTCTTTGCTCAGGTTACAAAAAGAGCGAGACAAAATAACTCTGTCAGACCCCAAACGGTAATGCTCACCTAGAATGTATTCTGCAGGCAGAGTTCCTGTGCCGACACGAGCAACCCCTCCGAAGCCGTAACTGATACCCGCTTGCCGAATTTTATCGCAAAGTCTATCGACCGTACCGTCCGCGAGCAGTTCAAACATAAATTTCATATGATACCCGAGATGCAGGTCATTCAACCCGATATGAATTTCATCTATGCCGCCGACAGCAAGGATTTGGTCTAAATTTTCCACAGCCTGCGGCGTTTCCAAAAGCAGGCTGACCCGTGCCCGTCCGTTGACACTGTGAACAAAACGCCGCACCTCCTGTGCGGATTTAAAAAAGGGCAACATCAAAATATCCGCGCCGCTGTTTACTGCTCTGTCCACTTCGGATTCGGTGGAATCATACCGGGCTGTTCGGTCATGAATCGGATTACAACGCACCAAAAGTTTGGTTTCGTGCAGTACGCCGCGAAGCCGCCGCACATCCTCAGTTGTATGGTGCAACTGCACAGTATTCATTCCGCCCTGCCGCTCCTGCTTGCCGATATATTCCATATCCAAAAAAATTCGATCAATCCCCGACGCCTGTGCAATTTCCGCAATCTCCGTGCGGTTGGTAATATACATCAATTCAAGCGGCATTCGTGTACACTTTCCTTTTCAGATTCTGTTTTTTGAACGGTCGCACCCACATTTTCATTGTCAGCATTGGTAAATACTTTAAAGATCGTCAGAAAAAGAATTTTGATGTCCAGTAAAAAGGACATATTGTCCACATACCAAACATTCAATTCAATACGATGATGCCACTCGACATCCTTTCGGCCGTTGACCTGTGCCCAACCCGTAATACCGGGGCGCACCTCGAACATCCGAAGCTGTTCTTCCGTATATTCCTCGTAGGGCCACGGGTGATATGTAAGCGGCGGGCGCGGACCGATAAAACTCATTTCACCTTTTAAAATATTCACCAGTTGCGGCAGTTCATCAATACTCGTCGCGCGCAACAGCTTTCCGACTTTTGTCACGCGGGCATCGCCCTTGCCCGAATACACGCCGCTACCCGTCTGCTCTGCACCGACACACATAGAACGGAATTTATATATCTCAAACACCTTGCCGTTCTTGCCGATACGCGCCTGTTTAAAAATCACCGGTCCTGCGGATGTCAAACGCACCAAGAGCGCTACAATCAGTAACAACGGTGAAAAAATGATCAATGCAAGCGAGGCTGCAAGAATATCAAAAAATCGTTTGAAATATGTGTACAACACCATAGCCCCCTTTATATACACTTACACATATATACATACATCTAAAGTATACTTCTTTTCAAGTGCAAAGTCAATATAAACGCTCGTGAAGACTGCCAAATCCCGTTGGAAAATTTTTAACATTCTGCATAAAATTTATAAAAGCGCCCGAGAGTCTTTATAACTCCCGAGCGCTCCTGTTTTTCACTCTTTTTTGAGCTGTTTGACAATTTGATTGCCGTAAACCGCTGCACCGGTCACCAACACACCCTGCACAACCGAATCTGCCGAAAATCCCGACAGAGCAACCGCACCGAGCATTCCAAATACAAGCAAAATCAGCGGAATGAACTTATCGGGGATTTTCTCTGTGTTTTTGAGAATCATTCCGAGAATGTTGAGTACAGGAATCAAAATCAATGCCCGATCGACGATATATGCTAAAATATCCATTACATCAGCCTCCTGAACCGAAAATCAAAAACAGCGCCGTTCCAAAGCCTGTACCGAGCGCCGCAAGCACTGAAAAAATCAACTTATCCCAAAGCTTCACGGGGCGCGTACCGACCGCCTTGATGCTTTCTTTGAGTTCTCCCAAGGTGACCAACATATTGTCAAGCTTCGTGTTCATTTCGGCGTTTGTAACCGCGAAGCCGTTCACCTTAGAATATAAATGCTTCACATCTGCTTCCAGTGTTGCAATTCTGTGTTCATACAAATCCTTTTCGGGCAACTTCCGTCACCTCAAATCGGTTTTATTGACATAACCGGTAACATTTTCCGCCATCGGCGTTTTGCCCGCGCGCGCAGGTGAAGAGGTAATGCGGTATCTGCCGTTTATCTCCTTGCCGTCATAGATATAAAATGTCCCTGATTTGTGTGCGGCAGGCTTCTTTGCTGTTGCCGACACATACAGCGGTGTGTTATGCAGGGTAACCATCATTTGGGCAGGGAACTGTGCGGTAGGCGCAGAAGGGCTGTTCGGTTGACTTGCTTTTTTGTACCCATTTAAGCCGTTTTTCGCCATAATGCTCGGGTAATTTTTATAGGCGTAGTCCAAATCCACTTTGCCTTTAATACCGTCTACCGTGCCGTTAGAAGTATACTGCCACAACCCATAGACGCGGCTGAAATTCGTCTGTGTAGTCCAATGCGCCAACCAAATATCATATTTTCGAAAGATATCGTCGCACAGTTTGGAATTGAGCCATGAAAGGTTCATATACAAGCAAACATAATAGCCCGCCTTTTCCAGTTCCGAGCAAAACGCATCTGCAATATTGCTGATTTCCTCTTTAGAAAGCGTTGCTTGACACGCATCCTCTATATCATAGCAAATCGGAAAATCAAAGACCTTGCCTTTCAAAAGGGACAGGCAATAGGCGGCTTCTTGCTTTGCCTCCTCTGCCGTTTTTGCATAACTGTAATGATAGGCACCGACATAAAGTCCTGCCGCTTTGGCATTTTGATAGTTCGTTTCAAAGGTTGCATCCGCCTGATTGGGATAGCGGCCGTAACCGTCGCGCAAAATCGCAAATTGCACACCTGCCGCTTTGACCTTCTTCCAATCGATTTCTCCCTGCCATTTAGACACATCAATGCCGTTAAACATTTTTTCCATAATCATTCCTCCTGTTAAATATTATTCTCTAAGCGTGCAATCCTTGACTCGAAATCGTTGGCAACTGCCGAAATATCGGCAGAAAAGCGGATATCGGCGCAAAGCTCTTTCGGAGAAATACAAATGTCTTTATCGGTTTTCGGTAAAGTGACCGCCGCCGTTTCGCGTGCTTCCGTCCGTTCCACCGTAGCATACAGGATTTCCGGCATTTCTGCCTCTAACCACGCGGCAAAATCCGCCGGCGCCGTTTCGGAAATTATATAAATGCTTTCGTCGAGTGAGCCCAGCCAAATCCCCTCGGTTTGGCCTGTTTCCTTCACATATGCCGTATATGCCGCGCTATCCTTAGCATCTACCGCCATAGTCGGCAGCACCGTGCAATGCCCCTCTGCACAACCGTACAGCCGTCGCGGACTGTCTTCAGGCAGAGTTAACTTGTACCGATATGCCGTTTGCGTTAGGGTAACCGTCGAATCGGCATCCAACTGTGCTGAGGTCAGAATTGCTTTTGCCGTTCTGCGTGTCAAAGTTCCGCTGATAAAATCAAAACTGTCCCCGATTTCTGCGCTGACGGCGCAAAGCGGTTCGGTAAAATCTTGCTTTAAAATCACAGAATTTTCCTGCTCCATAATCGTAAGACCATTCCACTCATTATCCAGAACTTTCTGATACTCATCTTGTGAGCGATATATATATGTTGCGTTCAGTGTGCATTTACTGTCTGTATGGGCAGTAAATGGAAAATATGTGAAATTTGATGTTTCCAGCGTGTTGTGACAAAACCAAGTCCTTACAGTGTCCACCAGTATATAAGCGTACATACCTTGCGTCAGCCCGCCCCGCAGTTTTGCCAAAACATAGGGCGTATCGCGTTTTACATTGAGCGGGATTTCCGCATAGTTTCCTACGGTAGCCTTAAAGTTTTTATAAAGCGAACTGTCCAATATGTCGGCGATAATGTTTTTTCCGATTGCCACCTGTACCGCGTCAATCCCGTCAAAGGTCGCTTTGGTGGGTCGGACGGTCAGTTCGGTAACGGTGGCGTTGCCCGTTGCGGCGTGCAGCTGCTGTGTTCCGTACACAGTCATATGCTTTTGCAAAGGCAAGCCGTAAAACACGCGGTCCACTTGCTGTGCAATTTCGGTTTTATCTGCATCTGTCAAAATGTAGGTATCACCTTTATCCCCTTTTTCACCTTTAAAGGTATTTTGTCGAATTGCCTCTAAAAGTTGGTTGACGGAAAACGCGTGATTTTCATCAATCAAACGGTCGGTATTTTCCAAAGCAGAAAAATACAGCCGCACGGTTTTCGCTTTAATTACCTGTTCGGTTTTACCGTTTTTGGCAATCTGTACGATATTGAACACGCAAAGTGCGGTCATTTGCGAAGTTACTTCTACGGGTAAATCCACCGTGATTTGATTTTGCGCGTCGGGCGTTAAGTATTCCGTGCGCGCCGTGCCCGAAACGGTAACAAATTCCACATAATATCGGTATTCGGGCAAAACGAGGCTTTCTTCGAGTGTAAATACAAGCGCCGTGGCATTATGCTCATACATTTTGCCCGCTGAGAGAGTATCCTCAGCCGTTTCAGGCGCGGCAGACACCGCAATTTGTAAAATATTTTGTTTCATTGCTTTCCTCCGAATTGTTGTAAGGTTTGATAAAACGGTTTTGCGGGGTTTATGAGGCTGAAATCCATTAAAAAAGGATATTGGAGAGCCGCGCGCAGTTTAGCGTCCGCTTTTTGGGACAGTGTATATACACGCTGTCTCGTGATACCGCAGGTGCGCGCCGCCTGCGACACGGAAACGCCCTCTATAAACAACAGTTTTGCAATGCACCGTTCTTCCTCGTTTAACTCGTTTTCGAGTGCGTGGCGTACCAGCCGCCCCAAGGTATCCGTTTTGCGTTGCACCACATATTTCGCCGCCGCGCCGTTCTTAAAATCCGCGGCAGTTAAGGGCTCAAAGCATTCCGACAAATACACGTAGTCCTCCCCCGACAGCAAAATCGGCGTGTCGGGCATTTGCAAATTCATAGCATTCTCCTTTCGTTTGTAAAAGAAAACAACACCTATGTGCAGACTTAACATCTGCAATAGGTGTTGTAATCGAACATTCGTTCGCCTTGCACTATCTATTATAGGGATTTTTTAGTTTCTGTCAAGGGAAAAATCCGATTTGTGCAAAGCTTATTCGGTTGTGGTATTTGCTTCGGCGGCGGGCTGTTGTGTTGCCGTATCGCGGAATACAAATTTGTCGCCGTCTACGGTGCAAAGATAGCGTTTATTGGCCTGCACATTGCCTTTGAGCATTTCTTCGGACAGTGCGTCCTCAATTTTGCTTTGAAGCGCGCGTTTCAACGGACGCGCACCGTAGACCTCGTCAAAGCCCGCGTCAGCGATTTTATCGACCGCTTCATCGGAAAAATCGACGGTAATATCGAGCGATGCCGTGCGCTGTTTCAGGTTGTCAAGCAATCGCTTGGCAATTTCGCGAATTTCGTCCTTTTGTAAGCGTTTGAACACGATAATGTCATCGACACGGTTTAAAAACTCGGGACGGAAGGTGTTTTTGAGCTCACCCATGACCGCTTCTTTGATTTTCTCATCGTTTTGCTCGCGTTCCTCGGCGCTGTCTGCAAAACCAAATGCCGCTTGTTTTGCGGTAATCAGTTTTGCACCGACATTGGAAGTCATAATAATCACGCAATTTTTAAAATCCACGCGCCGCCCTTGACTGTCGGTCAAAATACCGTCATCCAAGATTTGCAACAGCATATTGAACACATCGGGGTGTGCTTTTTCGATTTCATCAAACAGCACCACGGAATAGGGCTTTCTTCTGACCTTTTCCGTCAGTTGCCCGCCCTCGTCATAGCCGACATAACCGGGCGGCGAGCCGACAAGGCGCGAAACGGTGTGTTTTTCCATATATTCGGACATATCTAAGCGTATCATTGCGTTTTCGTCGCCGAACATCGCGGCGGCAAGCGCTTTGCAAAGCTCGGTTTTGCCGACACCCGTGGGTCCTAAGAAAATGAACGAGCCAATCGGTTTTTTGGGGTCTTTCAAGCCCACTCTGCCGCGGCGAATGGCGCGGGAAACGGCTTTGACGGCTTCCTCCTGCCCGACAATGCGGCGGTGGAGTTCGTCCTCCATATGCAACAGCCGTTCGCTTTCCTCGGTAGTCAGTTGGGTAATCGGAATTCCCGTCCACGAGGACACGATTTCCGCAACCTCGGTTTCGCCGACTTCATCGCGGCTGTGTCCCGTCTCTTTCAGCCACGCCTGCTGTTTGTTTTCGAGTTCCAGCGAAAGCTTGCGTTCTTCGTCCCGCAAGGCGGCGGCGCGTTCGAAGTCTTGCTTGTTGACTGCCGTCTGCTTTTCGGCTTCGAGTTCTTTTTTGCGTGTTTCCATTTCTTTGATGTCGGGCGGGGCTGTAAAGGTTTGTAGCCTTACGCGAGAAGCCGCTTCGTCTATCAAATCTATCGCCTTATCGGGCAGATAGCGGTCACCGATATAACGCGCAGACAGTTGTACTGCCGCGGTGATTGCCGCATCGGTAATTTTCACCTTATGGTGCGCCTCGTATTTGTCGCGAATGCCTTTGAGGATTTCGACCGCTTCCTCCTCGCTCGGTTCGCCGACGGTTATCGGCTGGAAACGGCGTTCAAGCGCGGCGTCCTTTTCAATGTTTTTGCGGTATTCTTCAATCGTCGTTGCCCCGATGACCTGCAATTCCCCGCGCGCCAAGGAGGGCTTCAAAATATTGGCGGCGTCCACAGCACCCTCGGCACTGCCTGCACCGATGAGGGTGTGCACCTCGTCGATAAACAGGATAATATCGTCCGACGCTTTGACCTCGTCAATGACTTTTTTAATGCGTTCCTCAAAGTCGCCGCGGTATTTTGTGCCCGCAACCATACCCGTCAAATCGAGAGAAACGATTTTTTTATCTTTCAGCATTTCAGGCACTTCGCCGGAGACGATTTTCAACGCCAACCCCTCGGCAATGGCGGTTTTGCCCACGCCGGGCTCGCCGATTAAGCAAGGGTTGTTTTTGGTGCGGCGGCTCAAAATCTGAATGACGCGTTCAATTTCATTTTGCCGCCCGATAACGGGGTCGATTTTGCCGTCGCGTGCCAATTTGGTCAAATCGCGCCCGAACTGCGACAGCACCGCATCGCCGTTGGCGCTCTCATCTGTATCTGCCGCGCCGTTTTGCGGGGCGCGCATCATATTTTTGGAAAGTTCATTGACAATATCGTTTAGAGATGCACCGAACTGCCGCAGGATTTGCGCCGCCACGCAGGATTGCTCGCGCACAATGGCAAGCAAGACATATTCCGTACCGACCAACGGCTGCCCCATACCGCGCGCCAAAGAGGCGGCGGTTTCAATAATATTTTTACTGCGCGGGGTGAAATCGTCGGGCACAAGCTCGGTCGGCACACCGACGCCGACAGTCTGTTTGATATAGGTTTCCACTTGGTCGTAGGTGATTTTTTTATTCGCCAGCACCGCACCCGCAACGGTAGAGGTGTCCGACAGCAACCCCAAAAGCAGGTGCTCACTGCCGATATAGGTATGCCCCAAATTCTCCGCTGCCGACACTGCGGCGTTTAAGGATTTATTCGCTTTTTCCGTAAAGCCCGTAAATTTAAACATACAAAATCTCTCCTTTCAACGAGAAAGGCAGATTTACAGTCTTTCTCGCACAATCTTTGCGCGCTCCGCATCGCGTTCGCGTGCGTCTAAGGTTTTGCCCGCCAAGGTATTGATACCCGCCGGTTGCAAGGTAAACATCAAATCGTTGATGGTATTCGCATCGACCTGCAAAAGTCCGCCGACCGCGCCCATACGCACCTGTGATGCCAGTTGCATAAATTCCTTGGTATTTAAAAGTCTTGCCGATTTTAAGATGCCGTATGCACGGTAAATCATATCCTCGGTATCCACCGTTTTGAGAAGTTCTGTGCGTGCCGCACGCTCCTGCGCCGCAATCTGTAACACAATCGTTTTCAAATTTTCAATCGCTGATTTTTCGGAAATACCCAAGGTGACCTGATTGCTGATTTGGTACAAATCCCCGAGCGGCGCCGAGCCCTCGCCGTAGGCGCCGCGAATGGTCAAGCCGAGTTTGGAAACGGTTGCCGCCAAAGTACCGACGCGGTTGAGCGCCGTTAATGCGGGCAGGTGCAGCATCACCGACGCGCGCATACCCGTACCGAGATTGGTGGGACATTCCGTTAAGTACCCGAGATGCTCGTCAAACGCAAATCGAAGCTTGTCGTTGATGGCGGTATCGAGCTTATCCGCCGTATCATACGCTTCCAAAAGGGAAAGGCCGGGCTTCATCACCTGCAAACGGATATGGTCTTCTTCGTTGAGCATCACGCTGATTTCCTCATCGTCCGACAAAAGCAGGGCGCGCCCGTCTGCGGAAGAGGCAAACTCAGGGCTGATGATGTGCCGTTCGGCAAGAGACACAATTTGTGCTTGCGTTAAGGTTTTCATTTCGATATAGTGCAAGTTTGCGGCGGCGGGAACTGCATCCCGCACCAACTCGTTGACCGCCACACGGGTTTTGGTATCTAACCGCGCGGGGAACGGGTAATCCGCCAAATTACGCGCCAATCGAATGCGCGTGCTGATAACAACATCGCTTTGCTCGCCTTCACCCAAATACCATTTAGCCATTTTCCGTGCCCTCCTGTTCCAATGCTTTAATTTGGTCACGCAAAGACGCCGCTGTTTCGTAATCCTGCAAATTTACGGCGTTTTGCAACTGCTCGCGCAGTTCGTCAATGCGGGAATTCTTCTTTTGCACGGGCGAACCGTTCGGAATTTTACCCTCGTGCTGTGTGCGCCCGTGAATACGCTCCACAGAGGGCATCAGCTTATCGTAAAAGGTCTCGTAGCAGTCCGCACAGCCAACCTTACCGCTTTTGACAATATCGTTAAAGGTACAGCCGCATTTTTCACAGCGTAAAACGCTGTTGCTCAAGCGCCCGATGGCGGCGGGCTCGAAAAAGGAGCTCAGCATATCGGAAAAGCCGAAGCCGAAATCCGAGAAGGCATTTGTGTAGCCAAGGGATTTTGCACAGTCGGCGCAAAGATGCGCTTCGGTGCTTTCCCCGTTGACAATTCGTTTAATATGGGTGGTTGCTTCTTGTTTTTTACAGTTTTGACACAGCATAACAATCTCTCCTTTACTGCATACTTGCGAGTAACATTTGCTTAAAAATCGAGGCGCGCACGCGGTCGCGGGCATCGGGCGGCAAATCCCGATAGTTGTTGTCGCGCAACGCCGCATACATCACGGACACCTCTTTGTCGCTTAAAAGCCCTCGCGCGTGTAGGTTTTGCAAATTGGCGCGGCAGGCCTTTTCGTCGATTTTATCGCCGATGGAATTGATGAGGTGCATTTTCAGCGTCTCGAAATTATATGTGGCGCGGGTGATTTTAATGTACCCGCCGCCCCCGCGGCGGCTTTCGACGATGTAACCGTTCTCGGGTGTAAAGCGGGAGGACAGCACATAGTTAATTTGGCTCGGCACACAGCCGATTTGCTCCGCCAAGTCATTGCGGCGGATTTCCGCCGTGCCGGTGTCCCCGAGCATTTGCACAATTAAATCGGCAATTTCTTTACTTAAATTCATTTTCCCATTCACCTCATTCCCGTTATTCGTTCACGACTTTGTTTGAATTTGACTTTGACTATCTTTGACCTTTGACAAGTATTATTATACCCAAAGGTCAGGAAAAGTCAAAGGTCAAAAAAGGTCAAATTTGATTTTGACCGTTTGTTTTTTCTGTGGAATCCATAATTTTCTCAAAATTTCTCCTGTTTTCTCTCGTTTTTATGCATTTTCATTTTTGAACACAGACAAATAAAAAGGGCGACCGAATGGTCGCCCCGATTTCTGTTTGACTTTTCCGTTTGATGGATTTTTACGCTTCGGTGGTGACGGAAATACCCTCCGCCTCTCGTTTCTTGGCAAGTTCTGTAAGAATTCGTTCCTTTTCCTTGCCCGAAATTTTGTAGAAGAACATCGGAATAGAGCATAAAAGCAGGCTGATACCCGGAACAATGGAAACAAGCGAGAACATTGCAAACCGCTGATTAGCCGCCAATTCCGTCGCCGCCACAACGGCGGTCGAGCTCAGCATTTTTTCGGGCTCTAACCCGATAAACATATACATCAGCACAATCCCCGAGGTAGCCAGCGCGTTGCCGAGCTTGTTAACAAAGCCTTGGCACGCCGACCCGAGCGCGTTGTCGCGGAAGCCGGTTTTCAGTTCCATATAATCCAAGCAATCCCCAATCATCGCGTAGGAAATGACATTGAGCACGCCCAACGGAATGCAGGAAATCAGGATAAAGGGAATGCAAATATACAAATTCATCGTAAACCAACCGATGAGCGTGGTGAAAATGCTGGCAACAAAGCCCAATAGGCAGGTTGTAATTACGATTTTTTTATAGTCAAACTTTTTCATCAGTACGGGCATAAACAGCATTGCACCGAACATACCGACAATCGCGCAGACCTGAAAAATCGTTTTGACCGTAGAGACGCTCGCGTCAATCGCCTCAATGCGCTGGGCTTCGGTCAGCCCCGTCAAATCCGGTCCGATATAGAACGCATACCGCGCAACATGCACCGCCGCCGCCTGCACCATATATCTGCCGCTCGAAAGCACGCCCATCAAAATGACCAGCATTAAGGGCTTGCATTTAAAAATACGGGAAAGCTGTGACGGCTCGCCGGGTTGCGGCTTGCGGACGGGCAACACCACGCGCTCTTTGACATGGAAATATGTATTGATATACAGCAAAATACCAATGACAACGGTGACAATCGCCATAATCAAATATTTCTTTTTGTTATATTCCAATCCGTCGGAAGTGCCGAGAATTTTGGGTAGCGTTAAA
Source organism: Candidatus Fimenecus sp. (assembly GCA_051881335.1). Lineage (GTDB taxonomy): Bacteria > Bacillota > Clostridia > Oscillospirales > Acutalibacteraceae > Fimenecus. Next base: position 13,639 of record JBJEPR010000153.1, read on the forward strand.
CCGATAACCAAAAACAGCACTTCGGGCACGGCAGAGCCCACGCCGTTTAAGGTTCTGCCGAACGAAATCACCGAGCCGCGCTCTTCGGCGTTCGGCGTCATCACATTTGGGAGACTCCAAAACGGTACATCTGCCATCGTATAAATCATACCCCATAAAACATACACAACCGCTGAATAAATCATCAGCTGTGTTTTCGGCAAGTCAGGGCTTAAATACATCAAAATCGTCAGCACCGCAATCGGGATTGCCGCGTACAGAATATACGGCTTCATTTTGCCGTGTTTGGTGGTGCGACGGTCCACAATCATTCCCATCAGCGGGTCGTTAATCGCATCCCAAATGCGCGCAAGCAACATCAAAAGCAGGACGAACATCGGTGCCAACTGCAACACATTCAAATAATAGTCGCTGATGTAGCTGGACATCATCGCATAAATCATACCCTGCCCCATCGCACCGACGGCAAACATTTGGAATTCTTTGCGCGGCACAACAAAGCCTTTATTTCCCTGCGATTTGGATTTTTCTTTTTTCATACGAAATACGCCACCTCACCTCTCACAAAGTACACAAAAAAGGATACCACAAAAAGGAAATTTAGTAAAGTATGAATAAGTAAAATCCGTGTAAAAAAAGCGCAATCGGCAAAAACCGATTGCGCTTGCTTTCGTATAATACGGGAAGATTACCAATAGAAACTCTCTGCCGGTTTATTTTTCTCAATTTCCGTTTTGACGGCGTCGGGCATTTTCTCCGCGTGGACATAGGCTTTCGCGTAAGTGCCGTCCGTGTATTCAAGTACCACAATATAATCGTTCGGGGATAACTCTGCACGGGTGACAATATTCTTGTAAATCGACTGCATCGTCGAATTGTCGATCGTTTTGTAAACGGTCGGTTTGTCTGCGGCAGAAATGCCTTCATAGTTGCCTGTGAACTCCGCATAATTGTCCGAGGTACTGCTTTCGCCGATAAACTCACAGGTAAAGGTGTCCCCGTTTGCCACCCAACTGTCATAATAGGAATAGCAAAAACGCTCTGCGACCTTTGTACCGTAAATGGCTTTCAGCGTTTTGTCGCCGGTCAGCGCATCGTAATAGCCAACGGATTTTAAAAACGCTACGGTGTTGACCATATCGGCGGTGATATAGAAGTTCGGCAAGCCGTCTGTCGCTGTTTTTCCGGTAAATATATCGTCCTCGGCAAATTCGCCGTCCTCGCCGATAACTTGGTCAATCGCGGTTTCCGCATCGTATACGGCGGTGACATCCTCGTAAATGACCGTATCTGTCAGCGACACACCCGCATTCTCATCTGCAATCAAGTGAAAAGTAATAAGCCCTAAGCTTTCCTGTGGGTTATAGTGATTTTCGGGCGTTTGCGCCGTCAAATCCTTGTAAAGGCAGTCGAGCAAGGTCTGCCGCTGTTCGGCGGTTAATTCCAACTTCGTTTCGGTCGTTAAAGTCTTGTTGTAAAGGCGAATGTCCTCGCTTTCACGCACAGCGCGGATGCAGCGGTATTCCTCGTAAGCAGTCATATCGCTGTTGGAAATCGAACCGCTTAAATTATCGGTTTTCGGGCGTTCCACCTTTTTGAGCTCGTCTTTGAAAATACGGTTCAGCACGCTTTGCTGATAGGCGGTTTTGTCTGCCTGCTGTAAGGCGTTTAAAATGTCTTCGGACACACCGTAGTAATTGCGCAAAACCTGTTTGCCGTTTTTGAGCGTATACACAATTTTGACAGACACGGGGTACACGCCGTTGAAGTCCTCGTCTAAAACGGTCGGGTCGGTTTTGCCTGCCTCCACAAGCATTTTGTGCACGCTGCGGACAAATTCAATATCCTTTTCCTCGGTATAGTTGCCCTTTGGTACAGTGTCCGCTGTTTGCATACCCGCAATATAGTAGCCGTAATAATCTTCCGTCGATTGCAACTGATAGTTTTGATACGGCAAAGAAATCTGCGCCGAAGCAATATCTGCCGTTTCGGGGATTTTGTTTGCCGCACCGAAATAGCCCGTGGCAAAGAACACGAAAATCAGCGCGGTCAATGCCAACTGAATGGGCAACGCGGGCAAATCCTTGACGAATTGCCGCACATTGCGCAGCAAAATCAAACTCAAAATCGCATAAATCACAACAAATACGACTGCGCCGACGGTCAAGGCAATCGCTGTGCCTTTGCTTTGTAACAAGTCGAACGCCGTCGCAAAGCCGAAAATGCCGACGAGGAAAATCCCGACAAAATTGAGCACCTTGTTTTTGCCGATGAAGCCGCCGATTTCTGCCTTTCTGCGCTCATAGAAGAACACACCGAAGGCGAATAGCGTTGCCGTCACCAGCAACCAGATAATCGGCACCAAAAAGTCGGGCGTTTTCCACGCAATCATATTGCCGCCGTCGTTATAATCTGCCAATTTGCCGCCGACACCGCCTTGCGCGTAAGTGTATAAGCCTTTCGACATATAGCGCAACGGATTAAACTGCGGATATTGTTTTGGAAGCGTTTCCACCGTGGTTTCGCCCATATACATATAACTGTTGGAGAAATCACTGCCCAGCGGTGTACCGAGCACCAGCTTGCGGATAAACACCTGTAAGCAGGTGAATAGAATTTCGGGGAGCAGCAATAAAATACCCGAAAACAGCACGCCCTCAAATGCCGTACCGACGGTGGTGAACACCACGGCGGTCAGCGTATAGGAAAACGCCACCACGGAAAACATACCGATGAGCAAATAGAAAAATGCGGTGAACAAATAGCGGTTTGCGCCGAGCACCGCCAAGTTGACGATTAACGCGATGAGCATCGGCACGGCAACCGACAAGCCGACGAGCGTCAAGCCCGACAAATATTTTGCCGTAAACAGCCTTGTGCGCTTAATGCCGAGGCTGTAATAGACATTGACAGTCTTTTTACCCGTGATAAAACGGAAGGTCGCAATGCCCATTAAAAGCCCGATGCCCAACAGCGCCGCAATGACCATATAGCGCATATAGGTCATACTGTCTGAAAACAAAAATGTATACTGTTCTTTAAAATTGATGTTCGTGACTTGACCGGTTTCGCGGTTGACGCTTGTTTTCTCACGGAAGCACAGTATCGGCGTTAAGCAAAAGGAAAAGAACATCACAACTGCGTTCAGCGCCGCAAACAGCGCATTATCCCGAAGCCCCGTGCGGTAGGCATATCCGAAGTTATTTTGTAAAGATTTGGGTGAAGTCATAATCCGTTCCCTCCATTTCGTCCAAAAATACTTCTTCTAAGGACAGCGGCAGGCTTTCGACCATCGCAGGGGAAAGCGCGTTTAGTTTTTCCGCTGTCTCTTTTTCGTCTCCCTTGACGGTGATAATCACCATTTTGCCGTCTTTCTTATAGGATTTTACATCAATACCGAGGGCCTTGATTTGGTCCTGTGTCACATCATTTTGGAACACCAAACGGAATTTTGCGCGATTTTCGCTCAATTCCGAAATGGACGAGTCGAGCACCAACTTTTTGCCGTTAATTAAGCCAAAGTGGTCGCAAAGCCCCTCTAATTCGTGCAGGTCGTGCGACGAAACAATAATCGACGCGTTTTTCTCCTGCATATATTCGTTAATCATATTTTTAATCAATGCGCGTTTGGCGGGGTCTAAGCCGTCGAAGGTTTCGTCAAACAGCATAAAGGAGGGCTGTGTGGCAAAGCCCAACACGATTTCCGCCTGCCGCTGCATCCCCTTTGAAAAGCCGTTTAAGCGTGCTTTCGTGTCCAGCCCGAACACCTCTGCCAGCTTATGAAAGGTATCAAAACTGAACCCCGGATAATAGCCGTTGTAAAACTTTGCCATTTTCTCCATATTGGCGTAGGGCTGAAAATAGATGTCGTCGGGGACATAGAACATATGCTGTTTCATCAGTTCATTGTCGAACGCATCCTCACCGTCTAAAAGCACGCGACCCGCTTCGGCTTTATATACGCCCGTAATTGTTTTCAAAAGCGTAGTTTTGCCGGCACCGTTGTAGCCGATAAGCCCATACAGAGAGCCGTCGCCGACCGTAAAACTGATGTCGCTGATTGCCGTAAACGAACCGAATTTTTTGGTTACGCCTTGTACTTCAATCATAGTGTTACCTCCTTTAGCCACAAGCTGTGGTGTCCTACAAGCCCACTATACCCTATCGCGGAATGCTTTGTCAATCAAAAACACCGCATTGTTACTAACTTGTAAGAATGCGGTGTTGCTTTTTGTAAAATTGTTAACTTTTTTGTAAGAATTTATACGCCGTACACCGATTCGCCGTCGGATTTTTCGAGCGTCACACGGCAAAGAGAACCCGGAACAGCGGTCTTACTTTCAAAATACACGGGTGTGTAGTTTGCGGTATATCCGAAATGCAAGCCGTTTTCAGTTTTGTGCTCACACAGCACCTCGACGGTTTTGCCGATTTGGTTTTGCAAAAATGCACGGCGGATTTCCGCTGCAACTGCCAAAAGTTCGGCGGCGCGGCGGTCTTTTTCACACTTTTCAATCTGCCCGTCAAAGGATGCGGCGCGCGTACCCTCACGCACGGAGTATGGGAATACATGGATTTTTTCAAACCCGATTTGCTTTGCGAATGCCACGGTTTCTTGAAAATCCTCCTCGGTTTCGCCTGCAAAGCCAACCATTATATCCGTGGTGAGCGTGCAATCGGGAAATGCGGCACGCAGTTTCTGTGCCAGCGCTGCATATTGGGCCGCCGTGTAGTGGCGGTTCATTCGCTGTAAGGTACGGTCACAGCCGCTTTGCAAGGAAATGTGGAACTGCCCGCAGAGTTTGGGCAATTTTGAAAGCGCTTCAATCACTTCATCGGTGATGTGGTCGGGCTCCAACGAGCCCAACCGCACGCGCAAAACGCCCGACGGCGCGCACGCCGCCGCCACAGCGTCGGTAAAGCGTTCGCCGCTGTCTTTGCCGTAGGCTGAAAGATTGATGCCGACCAGCACCAATTCGCGATAGCCCGCGTCACTTAATGCCTGCGCCTCTTTTTCGATTTCGGCAATCGGCTTGGAGCGCACACGCCCGCGCGCGGTGGGAATGATGCAATACGAGCAAAAACGGTCACAGCCGTCCTCAATTTTTAAAATCGCGCGGGTGCGCTCGTGAAAATCCGTAATCGGCGCCCCGAGAAACGGCTCGCCGCTTTTGTGCTGTTCCACGGCAAAAAGCCGTTGATTTGTTTCAAAATACGCGTGCAGTTTTTGGGGCAAGGTCACATTATTTTTGTTGCCGATGACAATATCCGCCGCCGAGAGTGCCGACGCCGCATCGGGAAACGCTTGCGGCATACAGCCCGTAAGCACCACGGTACTTTCGGGAAAATTGCGTTTGAGCCGCCGCACGAGCTGGCGGGTTTTGCGGTCACTTTCGGCGGTCACGGTGCAGGAATTGACCACGAAAATATCCGCTTCGCCGTCCTGCAAAGTGATTTCATAGCCGTTTTTCAAAAGCTGTTCCGTGATTTCCTCGGTTTCATACTGATTGACCTTGCAACCGAGCGTATACAATTTGACTTTCATAAAAACCTCTTCCGCCGCTTGGATAAACGCAGACGCTTTCGACCATACTGTTAGCGGTGATACGATGAAAAAATTTCGGGAATATTTTTGTGTATATTCGTTCGGCGCACTGCTCTACTGCCTGATTGAAGTCCTATTTCGCGGGTTTACGCACTGGACGATGGGCATAACGGGCGGCGCGGCGCTGTTGGGCATTTACCATATCAATGAAAAATGCGTCCGCCGTCCGCTCTGGCAGCGCTGTTCATTCGGCTGTTTGCTGATTACCACACTGGAGCTTTTGGTCGGCCTGCTTGTCAACCGTCTGTTCCACTGGAATGTGTGGGATTACAGCGCGCGGCGATTTAATATATGCGGGCAGATTTGCCCGCTGTTTTCGTTCTTTTGGTTTTTGCTGTGCTTCCCCGCCTGTTTTTTGTGTAAGGGACTGAAAAAGCATTTTTGCAAATAATCACGCGGTAAATACGGATTGTAAAAAGGCGAAGGCGTCGTCTATCCACCCTTCGGCGTCCGTGCCCTCGGCAAGACCGATGCCGTGCCCGCCGTGTTCGTACAGATGCAGTTCACACCGCACACCCTTTTCGTCGAGCGCTGTTTTGAGCATCACGCTGTTTTCATACGGTACAGATTGGTCGTCTTTATTATGCCACACAAAGGTCGGCGGATAGCTTTCCGTCACGCGGCGTTCCACGGAAGCGGCATTTTGCTCGGTTCGCCCCGACAAAAGCCCTAACAGACGGCGGCGCGAAACGGCGTGCGTCAATTTACCCATCGTAACGACGGGGTAGCAAAGCACTAGCGCCGACGGCTTGATGCCGTAGACCGCACCGTTGTATTCCCCGTCAAAGCGCGCGTACTCCGCGGCGAAGAAGCCCGCCAAATGCCCGCCCGCGGACGAGCCCATCAACGCGATTTTGGTGCTGTCCAGCTTCCAATCGGCGGCGTGACTTCGGATGAACTGCATCGCACGGGCAACATCCTCCATCGGGGCGGGATAGCGTGCCGCCGCACCGACGCGATACCACAGCACAAACGCATTATAGCCGTGCGCATTGAAATATTCGGCAAAGGGCTTTCCCTCATTGAAATCGGAAATCATCGAATACGCCCCGCCGGGCAAAATCAGCACGCTCGGCGCGTTGTTACCGACGATATAACAATCTAAACGCACCGCTTTTTTATTCGGCGTAACCTTGATTTCTTTTTTCTCGTACAACGGATAGGTTTGCATCGCCGTATTTCTTCCTTTCATCTGACAGTACTGCTTTATCGTATCATACTTTGCCGCTTTCTTCAAGCGTGCGGTGTTCGAGTGCCCGCATAGAACGGAATTCTCGCAAAACCATCACACCCGAGAGCACCGCCGCCACGGTATCGGCAAGCGGGCCCGCATACATAGCGCCGTCTAATCCAAAGAAAATCGGCAACACCAGTAAAAGCGGCAGCAGGAAAATCACCTGCCGCGTCAGCGACAGCAAAATGCCCTTTTTCGCCTTGCCGATAGAGGTGAAGAAATTCGAGGAAATCGGCTGTATTGCGTCTAAAAACAACGCCATCAAAAACACGCGGATATATCGCTCGGCAAAGGCAAAGTAGGTTTCGTCGCCCGTGCCGAACAGCCCGATAATCTGCCGCGGGAACACCTGAAACACAATGTAAAACGCTACGGCAATCCCCGTGCCGAACGCGAGAGCTAACCGCAGGGTTTTGCGCACACGCGCATACTTCTGTGCCCCGTAATTATACCCCGCAATCGGTTGCAGTCCTTGGGAAATCCCAATGACAAACGAAAAGAAAATCATCGTGACTTTCGAGATAATACCCGAACAAGCCAGCGGGATTTCACTGCCGTACACCGACTGCGCACCGTAATAGGTCATTGTATTATTCAATACAATTTGCACGACCATCATCGCCAGCTGATTGAAGCAGTGCGAAGTGCCCAACGATGCGATTTTCAGCGCGTCTTGCAGATGTAAAGCAAAATGCCGTTTTTGCAAATGTACGCTTTTATAGCGGAACAAATACGCCGCCACCATCACAGCGGACACAACCTGCCCCGTCACCGTTGCCACGGCGGCACCCGCCATGCCCATTTGAAATTTAAAAATCAACAGCGGGTCTAAAACCGTATTGAGGATTGCGCCCGTGAGCGTACAGACCATAGAATACCGCGGGCTGCCGTCGGCACGCACCAGCGCCGTGCCGCCCGTGGTAAAAATCAAAAACGGGAAGCCGTAGGCGGTAATCCCCGTATAGGTAAGCGCATAGGAGAGCACATCGTCCGTTGCGCCGAACGCACGCATCAGCGGGCGCAGAAAAATGAGCACCAAAACGGAAATGGTCACGCCGACCGTACAAAGCAGTGTCGCCGCATTGCCGACCGCAGTTGCCGCCTCGTCCTCTTTTTTTGCGCCGAGCTTTAAGCTGAAGGTCGCCGCGCCGCCCACGCCGAACAGCAATGCCGCCGCCGTGCAAAGGGTGGACAGCGGAAACGCGACATTCGTCGCGGCGTTGCCGAGCATACCGACACTGCGCCCGATAAAGAATTGGTCCACGATATTGTAAAGCGCGCCCACGAGCATTGAAATGACGCTCGGCACAGCATAACTGCGCAGAAGTTTACCGATTTTTTCTTCCCCCAGCGGATTTTTCGCCATCACCTTGTTATCCTCCAACAAAAAAACCGCCGAAAAGCGGTTTGCAAAATCCAAAACTTGAATTATAATGAAACTATATTGAGTATATGCAAAATTCGACAAAAAATCAAGGCACAAAATGCCGAAAAATCCGCAAAAGCCGTTGCATTTTTGGGCACAACGCAAAGGGGAATTCGCAAATGGACAAAAAGATTTTACAACTCAAGGACATTTTAGCAAAAAGCCGTAAGCTTTGTGTGTTTACGGGCGCGGGAATCAGCTGTCCTTCGGGTATTCCCGATTTTCGCTCAGCAGACGGACTTTACAATCAAAAAAGCGGCTTGAATATTCCGCCCGAGGAAATCATCAGCCACTCCTTTTTCACGGCGCACACGGATTTATTCTATGATTTCTACAAATCCAAAATGCTGTATCCGAACGCCCTGCCCAACGCGGCGCACCGCTTTTTTGCGGATTTGGAAAAGGAAGGAAAAAGCGTATCGGTGGTTACGCAAAATATTGACGGTCTGCACACGGCGGCAGGCAGCAGCCGCGTGTATGAAATCCACGGGAGCGTGCTTCGCAACCACTGTATGCACTGCGGTGCATTTTACGGGGTGGAGACGGTAGCGCAAAGCGAGGGCGTACCGCTCTGCACAAAGTGCGGCGGCATCATCAAACCCGATGTGGTGCTGTATGAAGAGCCACTTGCGGAAAAGACCGTACAGAATGCTGTAAACGCGATTGCGGTTGCGGACACGATGGTCATTGTCGGCACTTCCTTGGTGGTATACCCTGCCGCGTCGTATGTGCGGTATTTCGGCGGGGACAATCTTGTCATTCTCAACAAAACCGCCACCGACTATGACCGCTTGGCAAACCTTACGATTTATGACGATATTGTGCATATTGTGGAGCAAGTCAAAGCAATGCGTGCGTAGGGAACGGTCTTGACCGTTCCGCGAAATCACATCGCATTTTGACGGGCAAACGCAGTGTATTCTTTGCGCACGGCAAGGCAATAGTTTACATTGTCAAACGCGCGCAGAGGTGTTTCGGGGTTGGCGCGGTTGTGCAGGGCAAAATACTGCGCGGTAATTTCGTCGGGTGTTAAATGCTCATACACGCGAAAACCGCAATCGGAAAGCATTCGCGTGAGCGTCGGCAAGCTGTACCCGCCGTACATTCTCTCCCCTGCCGTGCGGGCAAGCATTGCCTGTTTTTGCGCGCGAACACCTGCATTTTCGCCGAATGCGTTTTCATCGGGATAATCAAACACCAAGGCACTGCCCGCACAAAGCGAATCCCGCAAAGCACATAAAAGACGCACAAAATCCGCCGTCGGCAAATAATATACAAGCCCTAACAAACTGCAAAAAGTCGGTTCGGCACGGTCGAACGCGGGATTTTCGGACAAGACTTTTTCCCACCCTGAAACGGTCAAATCCGCGGTGAGATACTGCACATTTTCAGGCGGTGTTATATTGGCACGCGCAAGGCGTGCAATTTTGTCTTGTACGGTCGCCGTGCGGTCCAATTCAAAAATACGCAACCGTTCGGCAAATACAGGCTGTCGATACGCAAAAGTATCATACCCCGCGCCCAAAATCACATATTGCTTGGTGCCGATTTTTACGGCAGTACGCAATGCCTGTTCCGAAAAAGCGGCGCGGCCGAGCACTGACGGGCAGAGATATTCCGTGGTGATATAACAAAGCGCCTGTTCCTTTGTACCCGAAAACTGCGGTGCGAAAAACGAAATACCGTTTGCCATATTTTCCCCGACGGTGCGGTATTCCGCATCCGTTAAAAGTTTGCGCGACACATCGTCCTCCAACACCCGCACCGCATATTGCTCGTTGTGCCACGCGCGGGCAAACAGGCTGACAAGCGCAGTCACACTTTCTTTTTTCTGCATTTTAATCACCTCTCTATTCTCAATACCACATTTTTCAAAGAACAACAAGACTTGATTTTTTCGGGAATTTGTGGTAATATACAGACAGAAAAAAGAAAAATTTTGACAAAAAAATGCCTCGGTTTTCACCGAGGCATCTCTTTTTTATTCCGTGTCCAACGCTTGCGCCTGCAATGCCAAAATCGCGTCCTGCACCTCTTTGGTGAGCGTCGGCACATCCTTGCCGTCGGGCATAATCGCTTTTCCGAAATTCACATCGACTTTGAATTTTTTCATATGCTTCCAGTCAAAGAATCTAAGCATTTTGCGGTCACGCGGCAAAATATCGTACGCACCCTTGACATATACGGGCACAATCGGCACACCCGCGTCGATCGCCAACACACTTGCGCCGCTTTTCATTTCGCGGAAAATCCCGTCCGCACTGCGCGTGCCCTCGGGGTGAATGACCACACCCCAATTCTCGTGCAATTTGTCGCAAAGGCTGTTCATCGTTTTCATATTGATACCACTGCGGTCCACAGGCACCATACCCGCAGATTTAATCAACTTACGGCTGAAAACATCATTGCGGAACAGTTCTTTTTTCGCCATACAGCATAGCTTTTGGTATCGTTCTTTGGAAAATGCCGAAGCAATATACAAATAGTCGATTTTAGAAACATGGTTGGCGCAGAGAATAAAGCCTGTATCTGTCGGCACATTTTCAAAATTGTGTATACGCAATTTATAGACAAACCGCGCCGCGTTGCGGAAAAAGCAATACGCGTAATAATCGCCGTTTGTCTTTTCCTGCGGATAATTGACATCCTCCCGCCCGATGGCATCGTTTTTAACGCCTTTGTTTTGGAGCGCCGCCACAACATCGCGCACGGTCATTGCGTCGTTATAATAGCTTTCAATGTTGATGTGGTAAATATCTTCGAGCTCCAACGCCAAATTGATGGAGCTTAACGAGTCAATCGACAATTCCGAAAAGATTTTGGTGTCGGGGGTAATCTCCGCTATATCGGTATTCGCCACGCGCGCCACAACCTGCCGCACCGTTAAGAGCATATCGCTTTCGTCTGCCGCCGGCACTTGCAGAGCCTCGGCAGGCTGCTCCGCCTCTGACAGCGCCTGTTGCTTTAACAAATAGCGTTTCGGCTTTTGCAGAGAAGTCCGCGGAATTTCGGCGACAAAATGGGTTTTCGCCACACGCATATACTGCGTGAGTTGTGCGCTTTTTTCCCGAATGGCGGCGGTGATGGCGTCCAGCCGTTCTTTGGCGGTAGTTTCAGGCACGATAAAGGCGTGAATATCGTCATAATCTGCGCCCTCGTGCGGCACACCGCATATGACAAATTCCTTAACGCCGGGTAGGTCGGAGTATTTCTCCTCGACATCGTCGGGCGTCATTTTTTTGCCGTTTGCAAGCACAATATTCTCTTTGGAACGCCCCGTAATGCGCACATAGCCGTTTTCGTCCTGCGAACCAAGGTCACCCGTCAAAAACCAACCATCCTCAGTAAAGGCGGCTTTGGTCGCCTCCTCATCACGGAAATAGCCTTTCATCATAAAGGGGGATTTAATCAGCAATTCGCCGCTGTCGCTGATTTTTAAGGAAACCGCCGGATACGGCTTACCGCAGGAATCGGTTTGGATATCCTCCGGACGGTTGCCGACGGTGGGAATGTTGGTTTCCGTCGCGCCGTAGGTAATGAGAATATTAAAGCCCGTGCCGTAATAAAATTCAGCCACCTCTTTGGAAAGCGGCGCACCCGCCGAGCAGAGGAATTGCAGACTGCCGCCGAAGCCCTCGTGAATGGATTTAAACAGTTTTTTACCTAAGAGACTGCCGTTTTTGCGGCGCAGGTTTAAGCAAATCGGGAAAAAGGTTTTGAACATCACGCGGGTGACGGCTTTGGAGTTGATTTTGCGCAAAATCTGCGTCATAAACAGCTCGTACAGCTTCGGCACACCGGGGAGCACCGTGGGGTGCACCTCCGCAAACGCACCGAGTACCGCCTCGGCGCTCAAAGACTCAATATAATGCACCTGTGCGCCCGAAAGCGCAGGCCCTAACACCAAACAAATCAAGCCGTAAATATGGCTGTTCGGCAGAACCGATAAAAAGCGTTCCTCGCTGGTCAAATGCTGTTCTTCGAGCGTCATTTGCGTGGTTTTGATAAGGCTTTCGTGGCAATGCATAATCCCCGCCGCTTTGCGCGTGGTGCCCGAGGAGAAAATGATGCAGGCGATTGTCTCGTCTTTATCGGGTGTTGCGGGCAATTCTGACGACACCGTTGTACGATACCCCGCAATCGGTGTTGCGTCTAAAATATTGAATACAGGAAACAAAAAGGGCGGGTTTTCCGTGAATTTCGCCGCCGTTTTGGGCGAAAAAAACGCCGCGCGCACATCGGAACGGAGAATAAACTCCTCAAGCTCCGCTGCCGCCATCGACGCGTCTATCAAAGCCGCCGTGCAATGTAATTTGCACGCAGCCAAAAATGCAATTGTCCATTCCGGACAGCTTTCCGAGACGAACGCCACACGGTCGCCCGCCGTAACACCTGCCGCAGATAATATGTCGGCATATTTTTCCGCTTGTGCGAACATTTCACCGTAAGTATAGGCGCGTTTGTCGCCGTTGTCCATCGTTATGGACATTGCGCGGGCTTCAGGACGGGATTGATTGATTTCATAAACCGTTTCAAAAATATTCATAGGTCGGTCACTCCGATATAAAAATATAAACGGTATAGGCTTTTTCGCTATACGCAAAGAGTGTAGCATAAAGCAAAGAAAATGTCAAACATTTCGACTGATTTCCTAACATTTTCACCAAAAAATAGACCGACAAGTTCCCTTTTACACCGTTTTTAAGTGTGAAGTATATTGGCTTTACATATTTCGGTTTCCGTAATTGATATTGGCTTTACGCGCTTGGCTGTGCTGGTCTTTGCGCGGTATACGGTACACTTTCCCGTCCTTGCGAAAACGAGCTCCTGTTTGCTGGAAGAAAAACGGTACTCCTGCCGCAACACACTGTGCGCGAATGTCCAAAATCCATTGGTAATCGCATATGCGTGCTTCTTCGCCCGACTCCCCCGCCGCCGTCACACCGCGGATTTCCGGTGTTAAATATTTAGACAGGTCAATCGGCGTAAGCAACGGGGAACAGATAATTTCTTTATATTTCGCTTTTGCCGAAAGCAGGTACGGCAAACGGTAATCTGCACGGTCTTGATTTTCGACCGTACAACAAACAACAACATTGTCATATCCGTCGCCCCAATCGGGCGGCAGGCATTTTGAAAAACGGTCCATACGCTTGGTGATAAATAAAAAGGTACAGTCGCTTCGGGTTTTTATCATTTCCCAGGCCTCGGCGCGCCACATATCGGCATCTTCCAACAAAAAGTCTGAAGTAAAACAGGTATAGACAAGCGTGCCTGCGGGAATTTTGTAATTACCCTTTCTGTCTTTTTTGACCGGCAGATTGAAATTCTGCGTTTTATAGACAGCACTGCTGTCGCGGTCATATTTCGCATCGGTACGGTAGACGTAGCAGTGCTTACAGCCCGTACTGATTTTTTGACAACCGTGCCACAAATTCCAAGTCACCGATTGCATATGCGTGTCCTCTTATTTCAAAAGCGGTTTTAAATACTGCCCCGTATAGGATTTTTTACACTTTGCAACTTCTTCGGGTGTGCCCTCGACGACCACCGTGCCGCCGTTGTCGCCGCCCTCGGGACCTAAATCAATAATATGGTCGGCAACTTTTATCACATCGAGATTATGCTCAATGACCACCACGGTATTGCCGCCGTCCACAAGCTGCTGCAAAACATCAATCAAACGGTGCACATCGGCGGTGTGCAAGCCCGTAGTCGGCTCGTCCAAAATATAAATCGTTCTGCCTGTGGGGCGGCGCGAAAGCTCGGTAGCGAGTTTGACGCGCTGTGCCTCGCCACCCGAAAGCGTGGTGGCGGGCTGACCGAGCTTCACATAGCCTAAGCCCACATCGTAAATGGTTTTCAGTTTGCGGTAGATTTTCGGAATGTTTTCAAAAAAGCCCATTGCCTCTTCAATGGTCATTTCCAAAACATCATAAATGGATTTGCCCTTATATTTGACCTCCAAGGTTTCGCGGTTAAAGCGCGCACCTTTGCACACATCGCAAGGCACATAGACATCTGCCAAAAAGTGCATTTCAATTTTCACAATACCGTCGCCTTGGCACGCCTCGCACCGCCCACCTTTCACATTAAACGAAAAACGGCTGGCAGAAAAGCCGTGCATTTTGGCGTCCTGCGTTTGCGCAAACAAGTTGCGAATATCGGTAAACACGCCCGTATAGGTCGCGGGATTGGAACGCGGCGTTCTGCCGATGGGCGACTGGTCAATATCGACCACCTTATCAAGATTTTCCAGTCCCAAAACATCTTTGTGCTTGCCGACGGGCTTTTTCGCGCCGTTCAATTCGTTGGCAAGGTGCTTATACAGAATTTCATTGACAAGCGACGATTTGCCCGACCCCGAAACGCCCGTCACAGCGATAAATTTGCCCAGCGGAAAATGCACATCAATATTTTTCAGATTATTTTCCGCCGCACCGCATACCACCAGTTCTTTCCCATTGCCTGCGCGGCGGGTTTCAGGCACTGCGATTTTACGCTTGCCGCTTAAATACTGTCCGGTAATGGAATCGGGGCAGTTTTTAATGTCCTCCACCGTGCCGGCGCAGACCACTTCCCCGCCGTGCACGCCCGCGCCCGGACCGATATCCACGATATAGTCTGCGGCGTACATCGTGTCCTCATCGTGCTCGACCACAATCAAGGTATTGCCGAGGTCGCACAGGTGCTTTAAAGTACCGATAAGCTTTTCGTTGTCGCGCTGGTGCAGTCCGATGCTCGGCTCGTCCAAAATATACAAAACGCCCATAAGAGATGAACCGATTTGCGTCGCCAAACGAATACGCTGGCTTTCGCCGCCCGACAGCGTCCCTGCGGAACGGGAAAGCGTTAAATATTCTAAGCCCACGCTTGACAAAAACTGTAGCCGACTGCGGATTTCCTTTAAAATCTGCGTACCAATCATCTGTTCGCGCTCGGAAAGCTGTAAGCCGTCTAAAAACGCCAATTCTTTGGCAATCGACATTTGCGTAAATTCGTAAATATTGATGCCGCCCACCGTTACCGACAGTGAAATCGGTTTCAAACGCGCGCCGTGGCAGTCGGGGCAGTCGCAGGCTTTCATCACCTGCTCGATTTCCCAACGCGACCACTCGCTGGTGGACTCCTTGTAACGGCGTTCCAAATTGTTGATAATCCCTTCAAATTCGGCATGGTAACTGCCCGTACCGTATACATTGGTGCGCTGCATTTTGAGTTTTTCACCTTTGGTACCGTACAACAGCGCATCGAGCGCGGATTTCGACAGGTCGCAAATCGGGGTATCCAAGGTAAACTTATACTTTTTGGCAAGCGCTTCGTAGTACATTTGCGCAATCGTGCCGCCCTCGGCGTTCGTCCAGCCGCTGGCGCGGATTGCCCCGTCGCGAATAGACAGCTTTTTATTCGGAATGACCAAATCGGGGTCAACCTTTAAAAATACGCCCAAGCCCGTGCAGGTGTCGCACGCGCCGAACGGATTGTTAAAGGAAAACATACGAGGCGTCAGTTCGTCAATCGACGCGCCGTGTTCGGGGCAAGCATAGTTCTGTGAAAAGAGCATATCCTCACCGTCTAAAATATTCACAAGCACCGTGCCACCCGTTAAGGCCGTTGCCGTCTCCACGGAGTCAGCCAGACGACTGCGCATATCGTCACCCAAAACCAAACGGTCTACAACAATTTCAATGTTGTGTTTGATGTTTTTGTCAAGTTTGATTTCTTCCGACAAATCATAGAGATTGCCGTCAATGCGCACGCGCACAAAGCCCGAACGGCGTGCCGCGTCGAGTTCTTTTTGATGCTCGCCCTTTTTGCCGCGGGCAACAGGTGCCATCACTTGAATTTTCGTACCGTTTTCAAGCGCCAAAACACGGTCAACAATCGTATCGACCGACTGGCGTTCGATTTTCCGCCCGCAAACGGGGCAGTGCGGTACGCCGATGCGCGCATATAAAAGGCGCAGATAATCGTAAATCTCCGTCACCGTACCGACGGTGGAACGCGGATTTTTCGAGGTGGTTTTTTGGTCGATAGAAACGGCGGGAGAAAGCCCGTCAATCGAATCGACATTCGGCTTTTCCATTTGCCCTAAAAACATACGCGCGTAAGAGGAGAGCGACTCCATATAGCGGCGCTGTCCCTCGGCGTAAATCGTATCGAACGCCAACGAGGATTTGCCAGAGCCCGAAAGCCCCGTCAGCACCACAAGACGGTCGCGTGGGATTTCAACATCAATATTTTTTAAATTGTGCTCTCTTGCACCTTTGATTACAATGCTTTTATTTGCCATCAGCGTTTGCCCTCTTTAAGTTCCTTGATTTTGTCGCGCAACATAGCCGCGTGCTCGAATTCCAACAGTTTCGACGCCGCGTGCATCTCGGCGGTCAGTTTGGCAATCATCGCCTGCCGTTCGCGCTCACTCAAGCGCTTATGCGGCTTGTCGTCCGTGTGGGTGGAGATTTCCAAAATCTCGCGGACATCTTTTTGAATGGTTTTCGGCGTGATGCCGTGTTCTTCGTTGTACCGCATCTGTTTTTCACGGCGGCGGCAGGTTTCCTCAATGGCGCGCTCCATAGACGGCGTAACGCTGTCGGCATACATAATGACCTCACCGTGTGCATTGCGCGCCGCCCTGCCGACCGTTTGAATAAGCGAGGTTTCCGAACGCAAGAAGCCCTCTTTGTCCGCGTCCAAAATCGCTACAAGCGACACTTCGGGAATATCAAGTCCCTCACGAAGCAGGTTGATGCCGACCAGCACATCGAATTCGCCCAACCGCAAATCGCGGATAATCTCCATACGCTCGATGGTGTCAATATCATAGTGCATATACTTGACCTTGATACCGTGGGTATCCAAAAAGTCGGTTAAATTCTCCGCCATTTTTTTGGTGAGCGTTGTCACCAAAACGCGCTCGCCGCGCTCGGTGCGCAAGTTGATTTCGGAAATCAAATCCTCAATTTGCCCGTCGGTGGGGCGCACGAAAATTTCGGGATCCAAAAGCCCAGTCGGGCGAATGACCTGCTCGGCAATTTGGACGCTCTTTTGCTTTTCCAAATCGCCGGGCGTTGCGCTGACAAAAATTTTCTGTCCCACGCGCGCGTAAAATTCGTCAAAAGTCAGCGGGCGGTTGTCAAACGCCGACGGCAAACGAAAGCCGAATTCTACAAGCGATTCTTTGCGGGAACGGTCACCGCCGTACATCCCGCGCACCTGCGGCAATGTGACATGGGATTCGTCCACAAACAAAATGAAATCGTCGGGGAAGTAGTTTAACAGCGTAAACGGTGCAGAGCCCGGCGCACGCCCCGACATCACACGCGAATAGTTTTCAATGCCTTTGCAAAATCCCGTTTCGCGGAGCATTTCCATATCGTATTCGGTTCGTTGGCGAATGCGCTGTGCCTCTAACAGCTTGCCCGCTTTTGTAAATTCTTCAGCGCGCATTTCCATTTCCGCCAAAATTTCTTCTATCGCCTTTTCGAGCTTGTCGGGCGACACAACATAGTGCGAAGCGGGATAAATCGCGACATGGGACACCACATTTTTGACCTGCCCTGTCAGTGCATTGATTTCGGAAATACGGTCGATTTCGTCGCCGAAAAACTCCACGCGAATGGCGGTATCATTCGAGTACACGGGGAAAATCTCGACTACATCGCCGCGCACGCGGAATTTGTTACGGATAAAGTTGACATCGTTGCGCTCATACTGGATTTCAACCAATTTTTTGAGCAAATCATCGCGGTTTTTCTGCATTCCCTGCCGCAGGGAAATCACCATATTGCGGTAGTCAATCGGGTCGCCTAAGGTATAAATACAGGAAACGCTCGCCACAATAATCACATCGCGCCGTTCCGACAGCGCTGAGGTTGCCGAGTGGCGCAGCTTGTCGATTTCATCGTTAATCGCCGAATCCTTTTCAATATAAGTATCGGTAGTCGGAATATACGCCTCGGGCTGATAGTAGTCATAATAACTCACAAAATATTCCACGGCGTTTTCGGGGAAAAACTCCTTAAACTCCGAGCAAAGTTGGGCGGCAAGTGTTTTATTGTGCGCCAAAACCAGCGTCGGGCGGTTCATTTGCGCAATGACATTCGCCATCGTAAAGGTTTTGCCCGAGCCCGTCACGCCGAGTAAGGTTTGCTCCATATACCCTTTTTGTAAGCCTTCAACAAGCGCCGCAATCGCTTCGGGCTGGTCGCCCGTCGGCTTGTAGGGCGCGTGTAATTTAAAAATCTGCTCCGACATACACTTCTCCTATATCAAAATAGAACATTTGTTCTAATATCATACTGCAAAACGCAAGGCTTGTCAAGTAGTTTTGCACAGAATGAAAGGTCTATACCCTGATAAAAAAGAAGGCTCAAAATGATTTTGAACCTTCTTTTCCGTTTATTTTTCGTTTGTCAGCCCTCGTCCTGCTCCGCCATATCCTCCAACGCATATTTACAGCATTGCAAAACCAACAGATTAAAAGAAATATTATTCTCTGCCGCCGTTTTATTGAGTTTTTCAAACAGGGGTTCCGTAAAACGAACCGTACGCGCAACATTCGCATTTTTCAGTTCATTGTCAATTTTAAACATAGTCATCACCCAAATACTATTATGCTTATATTTGGTTGTATTTATATAACCGTTTATAGTTGCATAATTGGTTCTTATAAGCTATAATGAAATAGGTGATTTCTATGAAATGTGAAAATAATTTTTGTATATATCAAAGGATATTGTCTGTTGGAGTGCATTGAATTAGATATACAAGGGCAATGCAAAGAATGTATCTATATAGACATAGAAGATGAGAAGCTGGAAAAGCTTAAAGAACAAAACAGAAACAAATTTGCCTAACAGGTTAGTTGGTATTGAGCGATATACATATACAAAAAAGAAGGCGCAAAATGATTTTGAACCTTCTTTTTGCTTCATTTAAAAATAAATTGAAACTTCGGCGAGGACGCCATAGAGAACCACTCGTCACCCGCGACAATAAAGTGGTCGTTTAATTTTACCTGCGCGTTTTTGAGCATATGGAACAGCTTGTTGGTCTCGTCCACATCGGCAACAGACGGCGCCGCTACGCCCTCGGGGTGATTATGCGCAAGGAGCATATGGGAAGCACCTGTATGCACCGCCGCCTCCAACAATTTGCGCGTATTGATTTGCGTTTCATTCGCCGTACCGTCGGAAATCAACACGGTTTTCAGCACTTTGCACTTATGGTTCATACAAACCGCGTAAAAATGCTCCGTGCTTTTGCCGGCAAACAGTGAAGTAAAATATTCCCCCGCGCTCTCTGCCGATTTTAAAAACAGTGTATCGGGGCTTTGCTTACTGCGGGCATATTTGCCGTACATTGCGGGGACAAGTTTAATTAAAACCGCCGTATTTTCACTGATACCGCCAATCTGCATCAAGCTTTCCACCGGCGCGTCGAACACCGCCGAAAGAGAGCCGAAAGCGTTGATGAGTTTGTGCGCCAATTCGTTGGTATCGCGTTGCGGAATGGCATAAAATAACAAAAGCTCCAGTGCGTTATGGTCCTCAAACGCGTCCAAGCCCTCTTTTAAAAAGCGGGCGCGCAGACGCGCACGGTGCCCCGTATGGGGCTGTTTTTCCGCCGCCACCGTTATTTGATTTTACGGCTGCCGGGCTTAACGAGTTCCAATTCGCCGGTTTTGCAAAGCGGGCAATCCGCCGCTTCCCACGAAGTGACATCTGCCGAATACACGGCTTTAAACGGCACGCCGAAATCAATTTTGCCGCCCGTGCGGTCCACAATCGAACCGACGCCGACAATGTCGCCGCCCGCGGCTTTGACAAGCTCGATAACCTCTTTTACAGAGCCACCCGTCGTGACAACATCCTCGACAATCAAAACCTTTTGCCCCGGCTCGACAACAAAGCCGCGGCGCAAGGTCATTTTACCGTTTTCATCGCGCTCGGTAAAGAAATTTTCGCAATGCAATGCACGCGAAACCTCATACGCCATTTGCACCGCGCCCATAGCCGGACCGATAACCACCTCGACGCCCGCATCCGCGTATTTTTCGCCTAAAGCTGCGCAAAGCTCCTCACTGTATTTGGTATTGCGGAAAATTTTTGCGCACTGCAAATAACGGTTGGAATGTCTGCCCGAGGTCAGCAAAAAATGCCCTTCCAACAGGACGCCCGCCTCTTTGAGAATTTCAACCACTCTTTCTTCTGAAAGCATTGTATACACTCCTTCTCGGATTTTCTATTATTTTAACACAAACCGTGCCGTTTGAAAAGAGAAACAGGCGTAAAAATACGCCTGTTTTGTCAAAATTTTAAGATTTTTCGGAATGCCTTGTGCCATTTGAGCATATACAGCGTGACAAGGCGCGAAAGCGCCACATCGTACACCAAAAAAACGACATTGCCAAGCCCCAAAAGCAACCAGACGCCCCATTTGCCGAATTCCTCCATCTCCTCCAGCGGCAGTTGAAAGACATAAATAATAATCAGATACGCCGCGACCACCGACACATTGAAAATCAGGAATTTTAAAATCCACAAAAGCACGCGATTTTGCAGTTTTCCCTCCAAAATCGCTTTGACAATCGGATAGTGCCCGAAAAAGAACACATACATCATCGCGGCTTCTTTGTCCGGCAAAAGGAGGATAGACAAAAGGCTGACCGCCGCATAGACGCCGAACGCCCATTTTTTATCAATTTCAATCACGACAATGATTAAAAGTATGCCTGCCGCCGCAGGAAGTGCATAGGTAAGCGTCGGAATCACCGCCGTCAAAAACATCATTGTCACGGAAAGCGCCGCCACAATCCCGCCGAGCGCGGTTTTAGAGGAGTTGCGAAACGAATTTTTCTCTTTCATATCAGCACCCGGGAATTAAATCGCCGCCCATACATTCACAGCAACAATCCGCGCACAAAAGCGAAGAGCAAACATCACACACGGAACATTCGCCGCCGCGCGTTTGGCGATACCCGCCGCGTGCGTTGTTGTTCAGATTGTTAAATGCCGCCGCATATTCACGGTTTTGCGGGTCCATTTGACAGGCGGTGGAAAAGTTATTGTATGCCTCGTCAAACCAGCCGCGCCGCTGTTGAATGACGCCTTTGAGATAAAACCACTCTGCCGAACGCTGTTCACGCGGAATCCCGTCTAACAGCATTTCGGCGTCATCGATACGCCCGCTGTGAATACGGGCGCGGATATCAGCGAACTGCGACGCGCCGGCATACGCACCGCCGTAATTGTAATTGCCTTGCGTACCGTTGTAATCGGTGTAGGTATAATCCGCCTGCCCGGTCGGTGCTTGCCCGCGCAAAGCGCCGACTGCCGCGTCATATGCCGCATCAAGCTCTTCCATTTTTTGCCGTGCAATATCGGCAAGCGGGCCGCCCTGTAAGGTATCGTCCTGATATTTCCGCGCCAAGGCACGGTATGCATCTTTAATTTGCGCCTCGGAAGCATTTTCGGGCACGCCCAAAACCGCATACGGATTCATCATCGAACTTCACCTCTTGTTTGCTTTGATAAATAGGAATTGCGGACAGCCTCTGTCGCCGTTTGTGTGCCGTCGCGCAAAATATTTTCCAACACGCCGCGGTGCACCGTACCGGATAACAGGTCCAAGCTCACCGCCGCTTCGTTTTCCGTCATATACAAAGACCGTAAAATCGGCTCCTGTACTTCGCTTTTGGAAAGCGCAGCTTCGTCCGCCACGCCGTATTTCACCAAAAACGGATTGTATGCGCCGCTTTTCAGGTCCACGCGCATATCGTCGTATGCGTCCATAAGATAGACCCACCGCCCGACGCAGTACGCCACACGCGCAACCACGCGGCGGGTTTCGTCATTTTCCAAGCCGTGCGAAAAAATCATTTCCAAAGCCTTTGCGGATGGTTCTGCCGCGCGGTCAACCGAAGTGCAGTTTTCCGCTTCTAACGCCGCCTGCGTTTGCATTGCCGTTTCGATTTGTTCGGCAAAATAGGGATACTGATTCTTCGCCTTTTTATATTTCCCGCGCAAAAAGGGCTTACACAAGCGCGCGGCAAATTTTTTAAAGCCTTTACTGTCGGCGATATTGTCAAGCACTTTTTGGTAGGACATAAGCACCGTCAGCGCTGCCGCTTCGCGGTAGCTTTCGGCGGGATTTTCGCAATAACCGCATTTTTTCAGCGGATTGAAACGGCATCTTCCCTTTTTGTAACACGGCATTTCTGCCTGTATAGCACAGTCGCGCAATAAAATATAAAAGGTCGCGTCATAGCTTAACAGTACCCGCGCAAGCAACCCGTATTCTTTCCCGAGAGTTTTGCAAAGCGTACAGTAAACCGCTTTGTATTCTTCATATTCGCGCACGCGAAGCTCCGGCTTGCAGACCTTAACATACCCGAACAAGCAAAACCCTCCTTAAAGAATGGACGAAAGATTGCGCATAATCGCACCCGCGACCTCGGGGCGGTTCATCGTGTAAATGTGAATGCCACTAACACCGTTGGCAATCAGTTCAATAATCTGCTCGGTGGCATAGGCAATGCCCGCCTGCTTTAACGCTTCGGGGTTATCGCCGAATTTATCAATCATCGTTTTCAAGCGCGAGGGCAATGTTGTGCCCGACAGCGCGCACGAACGCGCAATCTGCCGCTTGTTCATCACGGGCATTATGCCCGCGAGCACCGGCACATCAATCCCCTTTTTGAGCGCACGGTACAGAAAGCTATAAAGCGCGGTATTGTCAAAGAACATTTGCGTGATTAAAAAATCTGCGCCGCAGTCCACCTTTTGCTTTAAGTGCTCCAAATCCGCATCGGGGCTATCCGCTTCGATATGCCCCTCCGGATAGCACGCCGCACCGACCGAAAAACCGCCGAATTCGCGGATAGCGGTTACCAATTCACTCGCATAGCGGTAATGGTCGCTGTCCGGCGTGTAATTTTCAGGCAAGTCGCCGCGCAACGCCAAAATATTTTCAATGCCGCGCGCTTTCAAATCGCACAAAATCGTATCAATTTCTGCCTTGGTGCTCGAAGCACAGGTCAAATGCGCCAAGGAGGGAATGTGTAAATCATTTTGAATGTGTGCGGCAATTTTCGGCGTATTGACGGATGTACCGCCGCCCGCGCCGTAGGTCACGCTGATAAAATCGGGCTGAAAGCCCGCAAGGGTATCCGCCGCCGCTTCAACGGGCGCATACGCTGCGTCATTTTTCGGCGGAAACACCTCAAACGAGGTGGTGAGTTGCTTGGCTTGTAGTTTTTCTTTAATTTGCATTGTTTTAACCGTCCAAATCCATATATTTCAGCCGTATGCGCGCACTGCGGCGCAAAAACGGCATGGCAAGGAATACCAAAAAAAGCACCGTGGAAAATGCGTGCACTGCATTAAATACCACCGAAGCGGCAAGTGCAGCGAACACCGCGGATTTTTCGAGCGGGCGCACATAACAAAGAATATGCCATATGTCTAATATCATACCATAAAGCAACGCCGAGAACAAGCCGAAAGCTGTGATTTTCCACAGTTTATCGAGGAATTTACATTTTGTTAACAAACCGGAAAGCAGGCCGATAAGTCCCCAGGCAAGCATTTGCACAGGCGTCCACAGCCCCTGTCCGAAGGTGAAATTCGACAAAAGTGCCGCAAGCGCACCCGTCAGCGCCCCGACACCCGGACCGAAAGCCGCACCCGCCAAAATCACGATTGCCGTGGTCGGTTTAAAGTTCGGCACGGCGGCAAAGGCAATTCTGCCGAACACCGCAAGTGCGGTCATCACAGCGGTACAGACTGTTCTTGAAAGCGTAAAAAAGTGTTTATTGTGCTTTGGCATTCTGCACCTCCGCAAGGGAAATCGGGCGCTCGCTTTCCGGCAGATAGGAAAATATGCGCGCCACCGTCGAGGTATATAAATCCCCGTGGGTGAAAAAAGCGCGGCTATCACCCGAAAAGACAAAATGCCCGTCGAACAGCAACGCACAGCGGTCCGCGCACGCGGCGGCAAAATCGAGGTCGTGCGTGACAAGCAATACTGCTTTCCCCGCTTTTTTCCAATCGGCGAGCAACGGCAAAAGCGCGTCTTTGCTTTGCGCATCCAGCCCTTTCGTCGGCTCATCCAAAAGCAATACATCGGGATTTTTCAAAAGCGCCGCGGCAAACGCCACGCGCTGTTGTTGCCCTGCGCTTAAATCAAACGGATTTTTCGAGAGCGTGTCGGTAATCCCCAAGGTTTCGCAAATGTCCGATACCGCCGACAGGGGCGCGGGGGCGGTGGACGGCGCATCATTGAGCAGATGAAACAATGCTTTCGGCGTGGGCGGCGCACTTGCGGCATTCAGCACCTCGGCGACCGTTTCAAAGGCAAAGCACGCCTGCGGATTTTGCGGCACAGCGGCGATTTTCAAATCGGCTGACACCTTGCGTTTGCCGCTGTACGGCTGGTTTTCCCCCGCAAGCAACCGCAAGAGTGTGGTTTTGCCCGCACCGTTCGCGCCGATGACCGAAAACACCTCACCGCGATAAAGGGGTAAGGACAAATCTGCAAGGACATCTTTCCCCTCGCGCGTATAGCGAAAAGATGCATTTTTGAGTTCTAAAATCGGCTTCGCGGGGGCGGTGGCAGGCGCTTTCACGGGCAGAGAGAGGTGCGGCACAGCCGTTTTTAGGACTGCGCACGCCTGCGCTTCGGTTTTCGGTATGCTTTGGGTTTCGTTGAACGCCCCACAGCAATGCGGTACAAAAACAGACGGCGCGGCGGACGGGTATGCGCGCAAAAAATCATCTGTGCTTGAAAATGTTTTGCAAGCCCCGTTTTCGAGCGCCAAAACGCCCGTCAGATACGGCAAAAGCGGCTGTATATTGTGTTCGGTTACAAGCATTGTCACGCCCAAAATGTCATGCAACCGCACCAGCGCGCGCAACAACCGTTCCGCGCCAACCGCGTCGAGCATCGCAAACGGCTCATCTAAAAGCAACACGCGCGGTGCGCCGACGCAAGCCGCCGCCAAATTCACCAACTGTTTTTCGCCGCCCGACAGCGTTTGTATTTTGCGGGTATACAAATCCGAAATGCCGAAAAAGCCGACCGTTTCAGCGATTTTCAGTTGGATTTCGGCAGGGGGAAACCCTAAATTTTCGGGCAGAAAAGCCAATTCGTTTTTCACATAGTCCGACACCTGCTGTGTATCGGGATTTTGCGCGGTATAGGCGATTTCGCGCGCAGATGTCTCATACGGCAAAGCCGACAGCGGTTTTTCTCTGTAAAGGATTTCACCTTGCCCCTCACCTTTCGGTGTGAGTTCCGGTTTCAAAAGGCGTAACAGCGTAGTTTTGCCGCTTCCCGACGCGCCGTACAGTAAAACAAACGCATTTTCGGGCACGGAAAACGAACAATTTTGCAAAGTCGGCGCTTGCGCGCCTGCATATGTAAAGGTCAAATCCTTTGCAGTAAAAACTTCCATTTGAACACCTCCCACAGTTTACATACACACGGGACAGAATATAAAAGCAACAGCGGCAAATACCAAACGGCGCCGTCTATATATTGCGTGCCCGCAAAACGCGGGTAAATTGCCGTTTTCAGCGGCGGCGAAAAGCAAGCAACAACCGCCGAGAGAGCCAACAGAATACAAATCCCGTCTGCGGCACGCCACCGCACTTTCGGCTTTTGGCGTTTCTGCACGCAAAGTGCGCCGCGCGCTTTCATGGACAATGCCGTTTGGAACGCATCGTCAAACACCCACGAAAACAGGGCGGACAAACGCAAAATCAGCCCCGTAAAGCGGTGCGCTTTGTCCGCATTGACGGTGTTTTCGGCGCGCATTTGGTTGTATTTCTCCATCGTTTTCGGCACAAGAGAAAGCGAAAGGGAAACCACAAGTCCCAGTCCCCGCGAAAATCGCGACAGAAACGCATACACGCGGTCACAGTCCAAAAAGAGGCAGTAAAATGAAAACCACAGCACCGTGCTTGTAAAGACGAGCGCAGAGCACACAGCATACAAAACCGCTTCGAGCGTAACCGCCGCATCGCCGATATAGAAAAGTGCCGTCACGCCGTTGCGGTTAAACAGCAAATTGAACAAAATGAGCATACCGCCCATCGGCGCGCAAAAGCGCAGAAGCGACCGCAGTTCCCGTCCTTTGCCGTATACAACATACGAAAGCACCGCCGTCACCGCGGACAGTAGCCCCGAAACGGGGTGAATCCGCAATGCGGCGGTCACGGTAACCGAAAGCATACAAACAAGCAAGGTATCTGTGCGCAGTTTATAAAAGAAGGTACGGGAAGGGTTCATCACACATCCCCCTTTGTGCAGGTATATACAAATTCTATGCAGTCGCCCGCTTGCAAGGTATAATATTTGCAAGACACATTCGGCAACTCACCATTGACTTTGTAAAGCCAGCCGCTTTGCGCGCCGCAGTCAAATTCTGCAAGTCCGCCGATACTTTTGACATAGCCGTTTGCATTGACTTGATATACAATTTTTTTCGCTTTTAAGCACCGTTTTAACACGGTCAGCACACTTTCCCCCGCCGTAAATTCGACGGCTCCGTTGTCGAAATATACGCCGTTTTCAGGTACAACCCCTTGAAAATTCGGATTGTCTAAAATGCCGTACGCAATCGCATTATGACAGGTGACGGACAGAGAAACGGTTTGCGTTTGCGGCACTTCGTGGGAAGGGTTCGTCTGTGTTGCGGCAGGTACGGTTTCGGCAGGTGTTTTTGTACTCTTTTCCGTTGCGGCAGATTGAGGCTGTGCGACGCTGTTTGCATTTGCACCGTCTGTTTGTGCGCCATTCGCATTTTCAGGCAAAGCAAGTTCCCCTGCCACCGTGCTTTCAAGCACAGCGGCAAGGGTGGATTCCGCATTTTCCGAAACAGCAGAGTTTTTGACCGTTTCGGACACGCTTTGTGCGCTGTCTTTTTGACACGCACAAAGCAAGAGCAGTACGGCGGCAAGCGCCGCACAGAAAATGCGTTTAAGCTTCATCTTTTTTGCGCGCAAGCAAGACTGCCGCCGCGCCGACAGTCAGCAAAACCGCACCGCCTGCAAACGGTATACCGCCTGTTTTCGGGATAGAAACTTCGGTCTGCTCGTCCGATTGCGTCGAAGTCGTTGTTTCGGGCACGGAGATATTGGAACTGTCTTCCGTAGGTCTTTCATCATAGGTGAACACGGTCGGCTTGCCGTTTTGGAAGCGTTCGACCGCTTCGAGCGCCTGCATCACCTGATAGGTGGTTAACGGGTCTTCGACATCGGCATAATTCAGCGCGCCGCCGTTGTCACGCACAAATGCGACAATGCCGTCTACGAGGGTCTTGCCGTTCACGGTAAAGTCCGCCGTTTCGGGATTTTTTCCCCACGCGCAAAGCGCCAAAATCACCTGCGCGGTGGACTCGCCACTCGGCGCACCGTAGGAAAGGACTGCGCCCGTTTCGCCCTGCTGTGCTTGCAAATAGGCGAATGCGCGGTCTGCCGCGGCCAAAACTTCCGCATTCCGGGCATACGGTGCAAGTGCCTGTAATGCCATAGCGGTGCTGTCGGGGTCAGTGTAAATACCGTACCCGTACAAATCCTCCGAGCAGTAGCTCCAACCGCCGTCGGGCTGTTGACACGCTAAAATCATTTGCACAATTTCTTCGCGTGTGGTATCGTCAAACGCAAAATCCGCCTTAAAATCCATCGCAATCAGCGGGAATACAAGACTGCTCAAAAAGATTTGTGCGGAATAATCAACGCCTGCAAGTGCTTCAAGCAAATCGTGCCCGCCGATGCTTTTTGCATCGAGCCCGCAGGCGGTCACGCTCAAAATAATGCGCGCCAAATCCGACGGATACAAAGTGTCAAACGAATTTTGCACCGCCGCACTGATATACGCGGGGTATTCTTCCGGAATATCGCGGAAATCGCGCGCCAAGGTAAATACCGTCCAGTCGATAAGGCTGTCGGCAAAGGCGGTTTCGCTGTAATCGAACTGTGTGTTTTCGGGATTTTGCAACCACGCGGCGGTTTTGTCTTTTGTCGCTTTCACATCGGCGGCAAATACGGTTTGCACGCACAGCGCAAAAATGAGCAAAAGCGCCGCAAGGGTAGCGGTCAGTTTTTTCAGTTTCATTTTTTTCGTTCCTTTCTTTTTTGTAGTTTAGTACGGGTTGTTGTGCTTTCTGCATTCCTCCTTTAAGGCAAAAAAAGCGAGACTCCCATTTGGGAGCCTCGCCCGATGCACAACAAAAGAAAGGGATAAATCCGTTTTGATTTGCTCTGCATACTTCTCTCCCACCGAAAGAATTTTTGCAAATTATAAAGGCAGGTCTTCTGACTTCGCGCTCAAACCGCAAAAGCCGCCTTCCCGAAAAATCAGTGGCATTTGGCCTTGCGTTACGCGTTACAGCAGCGGGGGCTGTCACGGATTTACACCGTGTTCCCTTTTCACCTCGGCAATAAATTGATTTATCCCGAGACACCTTTACAAGATATAATATTTTAAAAACTGTCGCAGAATTCCGAAACCGAAACGCTTTGGTCGTTGAAAAAGTATTTTCCGCCGCCGCGCACAATTTCTTTTTCTATTATAGCATCTTCCTCGGGGTTTGCAAGTGCAGGATATGCCGTTTGCAAATCTGCAAATACGGTTTCGGCAGATACTGCGTCCACGCCGCACAGCGCGGAAAGCACCGCAAGCGTGGTCGGGAGTTCGGAAACAATCGCCGCACGCTGTACCGCTGTCGTTTCGCCTTTCAAGTAGGTACCGCTGTTCGCGGTAAAGGGCGCGGTGAAAATCTGCGCTTCTGCGAAATCCGCATATGCATTGGAAAGCAAAACGGTATACTCTGCCGTCACAGCAGTATGCTTTTTACAATCAAGCAGAATTGCCGCCTTTTCGCCTTTATATGCGGAAACGGGCGGAATATTCAACAGTTCTACACCATCTTTTGCGGCGGAAAACTCCGTCACATCGGCATACACTGCGGGGAAATGCTGTTTTGCAAAATACAGTTCTTCCATCGTTGCCGTCGGACCGAGCACCACGGCTACGCTGTCGCCGTATTTCTTGACCGTATCGGCAATTTCCGCAAGTTTTTCGGGGGGCACGGGCGGCAGTTGGTTGTTCGCCGAGAATATCCCGAAACGCCCACCTTTGCAAAGTAAGCCTTTGTCGCCCGCAGGGAGTGAACGCATCACGGTTTTGCCTACAAAGCGCAAATCGGTTTTACAAAGTGCCGAACAGAAGTTGCAAACGGACGAAACGCTGTTTTCCTTGACGGGTACGCGCTTGATAACGGGTTCTTTTTCCCGCAATGCGCCTGTCGGGCAAACGGTGACGCACTGCCCGCAGAACATACAACTGCTTTCTTCCAGCGGCAAGCCGAATTCGGGGCTGACTACTGTGTTAAACCCTCTGCCAATAAGCCCCAAATTGGTTTTGCCCATTGCCTCTTCGCAAACGCGCACGCAAAGCCCGCACAAAATGCATTTGTCGGTATTGCGGGAAATGAGCGAGTTGACATTTTCCTCGTTGCGCTGATGTTTTTCGCCCGCAAACCGTGCGGGGTTAACATCGTATTGGTTGGCATAGGAAATCAATTTACATTCGTAATAATCGTGACAGCCGCATTCAAGACACCGCATAGCCTCTTTCTTTGCCGCATCTTCCGAAAAGCCGAGTGAAACCTCTTTAAAATTGGTTTTGCGTTCTTCGGCGGACAGCTGCGGCATTTTTGCGCGCGGCGCTTTCGGGAATTTTTGGAAAAATTCAGACGCGGGGTTGCGCTCTACGAAATACGGTTTTTTGTAGCGTGCCGCTTCGCCGTTTAAATAGCGGTCTACAATCACCGATGCCTTTTGCGCCTCGCCGATTGCCGCAATCGCAATCGACGCGCCGCGGTTGGTCATATCGCCCACGGCAAATACGCCAATCAAGGAAGTACGGAATGTTTCTTCGTCGGCGGCAACGGTGTTGCGTTTGGTCGCCTCAACGCTTTCAAAGCCTTCCAAATTCGGGTATTGCCCGATTGCCATAATCACGGTATCTAACGGCAGTTCCTCGGTTGCGCCCGCAATCGGCTCGGGACGGCGTCTGCCGCTTTGGTCAGGCGCGCCGAGCTGCATTTTTTGGAGCACCGCAACCACTTTGCCGTTTTCCTCACGGAACGCAATCGGAGAGGTCAGATATTTAAACTGCACGCCCTCTTCCTCGGCTTCTAAAATTTCCACATCTTCGGCGGGCATTTCGTCTCGCGTGCGGCGATAGATGACATACACATTTTCCGCACCCAAACGCACCGCCGTGCGGCAGGCGTCCATTGCCGTGTTGCCGCCGCCGACGATTGCCACGGTTTTGCCGATGTCGGCAGGCGTACCTAAGGCGACGGTACGCAAAAAGTCGATACCGCCGAGCACTTTTTCGCTTTCCTCGCCCGGCACGCGCATTTTACTGCTGTTCCAAGCGCCCGCCGCCAAAATCACGGCGTCAAAGTCTTTTTGTAAGTCGGCAAGAGAAATATCTTTCCCGATTTTTACATTATTTTTGAAAGTAACGCCCAACGCCGCAATTTGCGCGATTTCGCGGTCTAACAGTGCTTTTGGCAAACGGTATTCGGGAATACCGTAGCGAAGCATACCGCCCATTTTCGGCATGGCGTCAAACACCGTAACGCTGTGCCCTTGACGGCGCAGGAAGTACGCCGCGGTTAACCCCGCAGGGCCGCCGCCCACAACCGCAACGGTTTTGCCGCTGTCAGGCTCAACGGGCGGAACATACGGCGTTGTGCTCGCCATATCCATATCGGACGCAAACGATTTCAAAAACGCAATCGACACAGGCTCGTCAACAAAGCGGCGGCGGCACTCCTTTTCGCAGGGGTGCGGGCATACTCTGCCGATAGAGGACGGCAACGGGATTTTATCTTTAATCAGGCGCGTTGCCTCGTTGTATTCGCCGTTGGCAATTAAGCCGACATACCCTTGGCAGTCGGTATTCGCGGGGCACGCTTTGGTGCAGGGCGCTTTACAGTCTCCGTCATGGTCGGACAAAAGCAGTTCGAGCGCAACTTTCCGCGCACGCACCACACGGTCGGTGTCGGTGTGCACCACCATACCGTCCGTCGCTTTTGTGGAGCAGGCACGCAACAGTTTGGGCGTACCCTCGACTTCGACCACGCAAAGCCCGCAAGCACCGTACAGTTCCACTCTGCCGTCATAGCAAAGGTTCGGGATTTTCAAATTGTTCTGTGTTGCCGCTGTGAGGAGCGTTGTGCCCTCTTCGACAGTCAATTTATGATTATCAATGGTAATGGTAATTTTGCTCATCAGTGTACCTCCACAGCACCGAAACGGCAGTTTTCAGCACATTTGCCGCATTTGATGCAGATACTTGTGTCAATCGTATGCGCCGATTTCACCGTGCCCGTAATGGCACTCACAGGGCAGTTTTTGGCGCACTTCGTGCACCCGATGCATTTGTCGGGGTTGATTTCGTAGATGACAAGCGCCGTGCACTCGTGTGCGGGGCACTTCTTCTCGCGGATATGTGCCTCAAACTCGTCACGGAAATATTTTATCGTGGTCAGCACGGGGTTGGGCGCAGTCTGCCCCAAGCCGCACAGCGCACCGTCTTTAATCGAATAGCAAAGTTCCTCTAACAGTTCAATATCGCCCTCTTGCCCGTTGCCCTCGGTAATACGGGTTAAGACTTCGAGCATACGCTTTGTGCCGAGTCGGCAGTGCACGCATTTGCCGCAGGACTCTTTCGCGGTGAAATCCAAGAAGAATTTCGCCATACCCACCATACAGGTGTCCTCGTCCATCACGACCATACCGCCCGAGCCCATAATTGCGCCCGTTGCGCCGAGTGCTTTGTAGTCAATGACGGTATCGAGCAAATCCGCAGGAATACAGCCGCCTGACGGGCCGCCCATTTGCACGGCTTTGAACTGTTTGCCGCCGCGAATGCCGCCGCCGATGTCAAAAATCACATCGCGCAGGGTTTTGCCCATCGGGATTTCGACCAAACCGCCGCGGCGGATTTTACCCGTGAGTGCAAAGACCTTTGTGCCTTTACTGCCCTCGGTGCCCATTGCGGCAAATTTTTCGCCGCCGTTTAAGAGAATCCACGCGACATTGGCGAAGGTTTCAACATTGTTGATATTTGAGGGCTTGTGCCAATAGCCTGCCTGCGCCGGAAAGGGCGGCTTTAAGCGCGGCATACCGCGACTGCCCTCCAAAGACTCAATCAACGCGGTTTCCTCGCCGCAGACAAATGCGCCTGCGCCCGCTTTAATGCGCATTTTGCAGGAGAAATCACTCCCGAAAATGCGTTCACCGAGATAGCCTTTTTCTTCGGCTTGCTTTATCGCCTTTTCCAAGCGTTTAATGGCAAGCGGATATTCCGCGCGGACATACACAATCGCCTCTTTTGCGCCGATGGCATACGCGCCGATGAGCATACCCTCAATCAACGAATGCGGGTCGCCCTCGATAACGGCTCTGTCCATAAACGCGCCGGGGTCGCCCTCGTCGGCGTTGCAAATTAAATATTTTTCATCACCCGCCGAACTTCTTGCGGCGTTCCATTTAAACCAAGTCGGGAATCCCGCGCCGCCGCGCCCTGCAAGCCCCGAAATCTTGATTTCTTCAATCACCTGTTCGGGCGTCATTTCAAAAAGGACTTTGCGAATGGCTTTGTAGCCGTCCGTGGCTTCGTAATCGGAGAGTTCTTCGGGGTTAATGACACCGCAGTGACGAAGGGCAATACGGGTTTGCTTTTCTAAAAACTGCGCATCTTCTTCGGTAATCACCAAATCCGAAACGCTTTGCAAATCACCCGATTTTATAGCATTTGCGATGCGCTCGGCATCTTCTGCCGTCACTTTTACAAGGCGGGTTAAGTTGTTTTGCTCGTCGTAAATATCGACAATCGGCTCTAAAAAGCACATCCCGTTACAGCCTGTAACGGTTAAGGTGAACGCCTTGTCGCCGTTTTGCACTTCGAGTGCGTCATACACTTTTTGCGCGCCTGCGGCAATACCGCAACTGCCCGCGCCGACAACTACTTTTCTCATTGCGCGTCCTCCTTTGCTTTTTCCCGAAGGTCTGCCAAAATCGCACGGGTTTTTTCAGGTGTTAAACTGCCGTAAGTTTCCTCGTTAATCATCATCACGGGCGACAGACTGCAACAGCCCAAACACGCCACATTTTTTAAGGTGAACAGTCCGTCTTCGGTGGTTTCGCCGTCGTGAATGCCCAACGCTTCCGTAATGGTTTTTTCAATCAAATCCGAGCCGTTGACATGGCACGCCGTACCCTTGCAAAGCATAATCAAATACTTGCCGACGGGCTGTAAACGGAATTGGGTATAGAAAGTTGCCACGCCCATAATTTTCGCGGGCTTTACGCCTGTGCGTTCGGAAATGTACCGAATCACATCTTGCGGAAGGTAGCCGTAAATCTCCTGTGCGTGCTGTAATATCGTAATAAGACTGCCCTTTGTATCTGCATATTGTGCGAGTACGGGCTCTAAAAGCGACAAATCACTTTTGACCTGACTGCATAAACACTCCATTTTGTTTCCTCCTGACTAAACTGCGGAATTATGCGTATATTATGATAATATAAAAAACCAAGAATTGCAATTTGAATTTGTTGTCAAAAATGCAGAAATTTGTCGATATTCTCGACAAATTTCAATAGGTGTTGTATAATACTACGCGAAAACACGGGAGATGAAAACGATGGAACGCTTTTTTACGGAATTACACGCGCACACAAGCGACACAAGCCGTTGCGGCGGCGTGTGCGCAAAGGATTTGGTTGCACTTTACAAACAGGCGGGCGTGAGCACCGTGGTAATGACTGACCATTTAAGCCCGAGTACCTTTGAGGCGTATCCGCAAGGCAGTCTTTCTTGGAAAGAAAAAATTGATATTTTTTTGCAGGGCTACCGCAATGCGAAAGCCGAAGCGGGCGGCGATTTGACCGTTCTGCTCGGTATGGAACTGCGGTTTGACCGCAAGGGCGACAACAACGATTATTTGGTCTACGGCGTAACCGAAGAATTTTTATATCAAAATCCCGACCTGTTAAAAATGCGCCTTTCCTCGTTTTCAAAATTGGCGCACAAAAACGGACTTTTGATTTTTCAAGCGCACCCGTTTCGGGACGGTATGCACATTGTCAATCCCGCGTATTTAGACGGTGTGGAAATTTACAACGCCTGTGTACGGCACAATTCCCGCAACGCGATTGCCGAAAAATGGGCGAAAATGCACCATTTACGCGGCAGTGCGGGTTCGGACTTTCACCAAACGGAAGATGTTGCGCGCGGCGGGATTTTGACCGACAAAAAAATTGAATCCAATGCGGACTTACTGGAAGTCTTAAAGAGCGGGAGCTTTACATTTGTAAAAAAATAAATTATATACAAGACGCAAAAGCAGTGTTTCAAGCAAGGAACACTGCTTTTCTTTTTGTTTGTGTGCATTGCATAAAATTACCATAGCATATTTGCAATGTTTTACAAAATATCGGTTGCTTTTTGTCGAAAAGGCGTGCTATAATACTGCACAATACTCATATATCAGTACAAAAATACGGATTACCCGTTTGTTTTGTATCGGTCATAAAAGGAGATGGAAGTATGACCAAGAACACACCCTTTCGCAAGCGTATGTTCTGCACCGTCTTCTGTGCCTTGCTTGTACTTACTTGTGTTTGCGTATTTCAGGCTTCGGCGGAAGAGGATATTTGGGATGGGAGCACCGCGGCAGTCTATGCGGGCGGCACAGGCACGGCAGAGAACCCGTACCAAATTGAAAACGGCGCGCAACTGAAAAAGTTTTCGGACGAAGTCAACGGCGGGCAAACAGCCGTTTGCGCTGTGCTGACAAAAGACATCGTTCTCAATGACGGTATCATAGCAGAAGGTGCACAGAACACCAATGTGTGGACACCCATCGGCAATTATTCCAATATGTATAGCGGTATCTTTGACGGACAAGGGCACACAATCAGCGGGCTTTACAAATCGGAATTGGATTTTTCACAAATGTATGTTGGGCTGTTCGGCTATATCGGCACGGCGGGTATGGTCAAAAATGTCGGCATCACGAACAGTT
Source organism: Candidatus Fimenecus sp. (assembly GCA_051881335.1). Classification (GTDB taxonomy): domain Bacteria; phylum Bacillota; class Clostridia; order Oscillospirales; family Acutalibacteraceae; genus Fimenecus. The sequence continues at coordinate 49,022 of JBJEPR010000153.1, forward strand.
ATTTGAACGGTATGACCGTCGGCACTTTTGCCGGACATAATTTGGGTACGATTGAAAACTGTTATACAACCAATTCCAAGGTCACTGCAATCGGCTTTTGCGGCGGTATCATCGGCGGCAACGGTGAAAACGGCACGGTCAAAAACTGTTATTCCACCGCCGCTGTTTTGGTTGACACCGAAACGGGATATGATACAAGCAATTTCGGCGGCATTTGCGGGCACAATGCTAACCTAAACGAAACCGCCATTGAAAATTGTTATTATGATGCGACACAATGTGAAGGAACTTTTGCCGCAGGCATTGGGGCGGACAGCAACGCATTTGCGAGCGGCGAGGTTGCATACTTGTTACAGCAAGCCGCAGGCGATACACAAGCACAAATTTGGGGACAAAAAGCCACTGTGGCAGGGTCTTCCCCTGTTTTAACGGCGGAGGAAATTTATAAAGTTCGCCCTGTTCTCAATACCGCAGGCGAAACGGTCAGCTACACTGTGCACGGCTTCGGCGATGTGAACAATGACGGCTTTGTAACAGAGGCAGATTACCCGCTGTTGATTGAAAATATGTGGGAAAAACCGAGCGATAAAACCGCCGTGTTGTCAAGCGATATAAACCGTGACGGCGTCATCGATGCATTTGACGCGGCAAATTTGAATTTAATGCTTACGGGTGCATACGCGTTGCAAATTGACGAAAACGGCGCATTACAAGCATAAAAACAACCACAAGCACAGCAAAAGGGGCTGTAAAAAAACAGCCGAAATAATAACTGGGATTCACGAAGAAGTGA
>JBJEPR010000154.1:0-13304 GCA_051881335.1 Candidatus Fimenecus sp.
TCATATTCATATTCAGCGCGCCGTTTTGCTTGCCGGCCCTAATGTTGATATTATACCGTTTGCGAATATCCAACTGTCCGATACTCTTGCCGACCCAATTCTGCGGCACGGCAATTTCAAAAATGGCATAATCTGCATTCAGTTCAATATAATCAAAAATATGGTCGGCGGTATAGCGTATTGCCGTCCAATTTGCCAACTGTTTCTCGGGGTACACGATTTCATCCGCACCGTTTCGCAGTAAAAATTTTGCCTGCACATCCCGCGCCGCTCTGGAAACCACCTTTTTCGCACCTAGCTCCTTCAAAAAGGAAGTTGTTTCTAAAGAGCTTTGAAAATCATCACCGATTGCCACAATGCAAACATCAAAATTCCGAATACCGAGCGACCGAAGAAAGCCAATATCTGTTGTATCGCCGATTTGCGCATTGGTAACATACGGCAAAACAGCATCTACCCGCCGTTCCTGCCTGTCCACAGCCAAAACTTCATGGTCTAATTCATTGAGCTTCATAGCAATATGTCTGCCAAACCGCCCAAGTCCGATTAACAATACCGATTTCACTGTTTTTCGCTCCCCTTTTTCCACAAAAAAGCCATACTTTTGAGAAATAAAGAAATCTCCTTTGCCCCGCACTTATCATAGCGGAAATCTCGTTAAGCGCGCATTAAGAATTGCGCCCTTCGTATTAAGATTGCATAAAGATAAATGAACCGAAAAGCAAATACTTTTCGGTTCAGGGAGTTCAATCATATTATAATTTTTGAGGATTTACGGAAATTCGGTTTGTTCGGCTGAATATGCACTTTCATCAATACTGCAAAAATTTTCATCTAACAAAATCGGCGGACTGCCCAAGTCGTAACTATCGAGTTGCAAATAAATGTCAAGTACCTGTCGGTCAGCAGGAATCGGTGCGACAGACCGGATTTCGCCTTGCGTACGCACACAGTAATGGGTGGCTTTTTCCGGCAAATCGCCGCCGAATACGACAATAAGAACCGGATCGAACATCGTTTGGGTATGGTAGCTGCTGAGCGTGCCGCTTTCTACCCTGCCCGTTCCGCCAAACACTTCCCAGCGGGAAGAAAATATACGGTCACGGCGAAAAACGCAGATTTGATATTCGCCGTTATTTTGGAACAGATACGCTCTGTAATTTGCTTTCTCCTGCATCTGGCAGATGGCAAAATCCGCACCGTGTTTTTCCTGTGATGCTATGCCGTTCTGTGCATAATCCGCAACCAGCGCTTCAATTTTTTTCGTATTTTCGCCGTCGGTAGTTGTGAAATAATGATACCCAAAAAAGACGGCGGCGCTGATTACAAGCAAGCCCATAGCCGCAAGCAGAAAAATCAGCCACAGTTTTCTAAAGCGGCGCAAGGTTTTTACCAAAACTCTGTCGGAATGCTTCAAAGCTTGTTCAGGCGGAAAACGCTTGCCTGCCAATAGTTCGCTGACAGAAATGCCGAGCACCGCTGATAACGCCTCTAAACTTGAAATATCCGGTGCGCCGCGTCCCGTTTCCCATTTAGAAACGGTCTTGTCGCTGATGTGCAGCCGCTCTGCCAATTCCTTTTGCGTGAGGTTTTTTTCTTTGCGAATTTGTGCAATCAGAGCACCGATGCTTTCCGCGTTCATACACGCACCCCCTCGTCACTTTTATTTTGGCAGAAAACATACAAAAAGGCAACCTACGCTTCGTAGAAAAGCCGATTGTATTCATTTTTTAAGGATACAATCGGCTTTTTATATCTGTTTTCCACATTTTGATACTGCAATACTAAATGAGTAAAATCTTTTGACAATCCGTTTCAAACGGTCCGATTTTTGGGCTTTCGCCACGCGGGTTGCCGTTAAAATCACGGTCTATTAAAACAGGTGCGCCGTCACGATTCTCAAAGGCTTGCTCCGACTCAAAGGACGCGCCGAGCATATCGGTGGTCACCATATCCGCAGAAAATCCGCTCTGCAAATCGTCCCCTAAATTGGTGCAGAGCCAAAAATGTCCGTCTTCTTCGGTGATGGTAATTTTCGCTTGAAAGCCTGACAGGGTGCGTGGATTTTCCTCATGTGTCCAATGCTTTGCGCCGTTTAAATACAGATTATTTCGTATAACAGTCGGCAAGGTTTTGCCGATGTCTGCCGCCGCAGTGTCACTTTTCATTGTCTTTTGGGCGGCTGTATGCCGATACCCTTTGTAGCAAGCCGTACCATATCCACAATTTTTAGCAGAAAATCGCTGTAAAAACTGTTTTTGACCGCCGTTCCCCACAAAAATATTATTTATAATGCGGTCATCGCCGCCGTATATGAGCATTACGCCGCCCACCGCAGTCGTATGGGGCAAATGATACAATGTAAAGCGGTTTGTATCGTGCAAAACACGGATTTTTCCTGCAAAAAGATTATGGACAAGCGCCGTACCTTGTGACACATTCAAAAAACTGTTTTTAGAAAGCAACAGGTTGTTTTCAACCAAAACAGGACCGTGACAGACCTCGATAAACAAATCCTCTGACATATCGTTGGCAAACATTACGTTTTTACGCACTGCCGCCCCCTGCGCCTCCCAATCCAGCCAAATGCCGCGGTTACAGTCATGAATAACATTTTTCTCAATTACAACATCTATTGCGGCGTGAAGCTTTATTCCTGCCATTTCTGCCCCTGTCACTTCACGGCGGATATTCGTATGGTGGATATGGTTACCGTAAATTGTTGAAAAAGCCGCTCCCATACAGCCCACAATGCCTGTCTGTCCGCAGTTATAAATTTCGTTATTCCGCACGGTGTGACTGCCCACATTTTCCTTATTCCAACCGTTATCAAGGGTGGAAAATACCATTTCTGTATATGTTTGCGTTCCGCCCTTTGCAGGATTTTTTGACCAACAGTTGTCCTTTTCATCACGGTTTTTCCCAAGACTGATGCCACAGCATTTTGAATCGTGAATTTTGCAGTTTTCAATAATCCAGCCTTTACTCCAATGCGGACCGATAATCCCCGGCTGAAACGCCGTTGGGGGCGCCCACTGTGTTGCGCATCGGCACAACTCCAATCCTGAAACCGTTATGTAATTTCTGCCCTCTTCTTTTGGAAAGAAGCAAAAGGGACGAACGCTGATTTCCGTTACAAGGTCATTGGGGTTTTTACCGTCAAAATCGCCGTAAAACACCGTTTTGTCCTTTTCAGGGACAGCATACCAACGCGGTGTTTTCTTCTTATCCTTGGGCGCTTTGAAAATATCTTCAAGGGAAGCAGTTTCATACATTGCGTTACCGTTCGCAAATACCTCGCCTGTATGGTGAACCTGCCCCATACCGTCATACCAATCGCCGAAAACCTCATCAGTGTACGGATTATAATCGCCGAACAGAGAATTATCTACTTTTGTGCGCCACACATTATTTTTATACGGCTCCCAGCCGCTAATAATTTCCGCACCGCTGATAACAGGATGCGCACCATCTACGGCTTTATAGGTTATTCGTTGTTCGTCACTGCTACCACCGTTTTTGGGGCTTACCCATTCGCGGTAAATCCCGTCATCAATCAGAATTTTATCTCCGGATATGGCAATTTCAGCCGCCTGCCTGATAGAGCAAAACGGGTTTTCTCGACTGCCATCGCCTGAGTCTGTGTTTTTCTGCGATACATAATAAATCATACATATCCTCCGTTTACGGGGTTATCTTCATAGAATTTGTTTTAAATCGCAAATTTTCGCAAAGCTTTTCCAACGCCGTTTTCAAGATTGGAGTCGGTGATATAATCTGCCGCTTCTTTGGCAGGAATTTGTGCATTTTCCATAGCAACGCCGAGCCCTGCAGCACGAAGCATTGTCACATCGTTAAAGCCGTCGCCGCACGCCATAGTCTCCTCCGGCTTCAAGCCAAGGTGGGCGGCAAGCTCCAAAACGGCCGCGCCTTTATCACAGCCTTGCGCGGTAATTTCCAAAAAGAACGGCTCGGAACGAAAAACCGCCAACGGTAAATCTGAAAGCATCGCACGCAGTTTATCCTCAGCATCGCCTAAAAATTTTTCTTCCCCTGTGATTAAAAATTTCGGTGTTTGATAGGTAAATTCTGCACGCATATCCGGCACGCGCTGAATTTCCAAACGGTTAATCGTCGTCTCCATTTGAAAATAACGGTCATTTGCCTTTTCGGTCACGGCGATATCATTTTTATAGCCCGTCAGCGGCAAATGAAGAATATCGGCTGCATCAAAAATCCGCGAATAGCAGTCCGTCGGAATATTTTTTTGAAACAGTAATGTATTTGTATTTGCTTCAAAAGTACGCGCGCCGTTGTAGGAAATTACATAGCCGCCTAAACTCGCCAAATCCAATTCTTCCGCATAGCGGCGAATACCGGGTGTCGGTCTGCCAGTCGCAAGCACAAATACACCGCCGTTTTTGACAAACGCCTGAATATCCGCCTTGGTCTGCGGCAAAAGTTCTTTGGTATCGGTCACCAGTGTGCCGTCGATATCAACCGCCGCCAGTCTTTTCTTCAAGATAATCACCTCATTATTGCAGATATATTGTACCGCGATAAGAGGGGCACGGTCAATGCGGGAAATAGCAGAGAAAACGGCAGAGTTTTCCGATTTTTTGTCGGCATTGCCCATAAAAACAGACGGTGTATTTCTACACCGTCTATCAAAATTATCCGATTTCTTCTTCGCGTTTGCGTTTGAGTGCGCCCGCGCTCAAAGCTACGGTTGCGGCAACCGGCAACACAAACACCAAAGCGGAAGCAACTTGTTTGCCTGCGGTTTTCGGCACATTGCCGTCCGTTACAGTATTCTCTGCATCCACATCGGCATCGCCTACAACATCAGCCGCTTTGGAAATGGCAAAGCTGTCAATCTTAGTTGCATCACTGCCCGTAACGGTATAGGCATCGAAATACAGCGTATCACCGTCAATCTGAATGGCAGAGAACACAGGTGCGGTCGCATCATAAATCGTCTGTGCACGCGGGAACAGTTCATCGGTCAAAGAGGCGTCCTTGGTCTGATAATACTTCACGCCTGCGCACCCGTCAATCGCATATACCGTACCGTCGGGATTGACCATTGCGGTATAACTGTTTCCGTTGTGGGAAACCGTGCGTTCAACGATTTCGCATTTGGCATTATTCTTCATTGCCGTTGTGCGCAAATACACATGGTCGTGCCCCTGCAAAACGATATCAATATCCAATTCCGGCATCAAAACAGAAAGCTGTGCGCGCAGGGCAACCACATCGTCATCGTCATAGTGTGACCCGTTAGAATAAATTGCCTTGTGTAACGCAACGATTTTCCACTGCTTGTCGCTAGCAGCGGCATCAGCTTTGAGCCATTCCGTCTGCTTTGTGCTCAAGGTATTGTCCTCGTTCAAATCGTTGGTATTGAGCACCATAAAGTGCGCGTTGTTATAGTCGAACGAATAATACACGCCGTTTGTTGTATCCTGTTCGGGCACATTGGAAAGCAGGAAATTGTTGACGGTCGCATTGGCACCGTTCTTTTCGTGATTACCGGTGGTCGGCATCATTACGGTGTCCATCAAGTTATCAGACGCGGTATTAAATACCCAGTTCCACTGCTTGAAGTTTTTGCCGCTGTCCACGACATCGCCCGTATGCATAATAAATTTAGCATCGGGATAGAGCGAAAACGCTGTATCAACCACATTCGCCCAAGTCTCATACTGGCGCTCAATGCCGCCTTGGCTGTCGCTCATATGGAAGAAGGTAAAGCTGTCAGAATTGTCGGCGGTTTCAAATACACCGACCTCGCTCCACCATCCGCGTGACGCATCACCGACACGGTAGCAATACTTTTGACCGGGCTTTAAGCCGCCGATTTTCACCATATGGCGGTTGACATCAAATTCGTGGGAAATAATGCCGAGCACACCCAAATCCACACCGGGTACCTCCCGCGTGACGCGTTTGGTGTCGGAAGCAATATGACTGCCCGTAGTCGGCGTGCCTGTAAAGCGCGGATGCGCGGAGTACGGCACGATTTCGATGTCCGTACCCGTTACGCTTGTTTTGGTGTACCAGCAGATGTTGCGTGTTGTCGCGGAATTTGCACCGAAGGTAACGGCAATCCCAGAAGGCAGGCGCAAATCCTCTACCGTAGGAACAACCTGTACTCTACCGCTGTAAGTGATGGTCGTATTATTGTCCGACTGCGGTGCGGGATTGCTGTCTGTCGTTAAATCGGAAAGAATATTATAAAATTCATAGGCGATGGTTTCAATCTGGCTTTCGGTCAAATATTCGTCCATATAATGCTGTAAAACATCGTCCAAGGACTTATATTCGACAATGCCCGCCGCAAAGAACAGATTAACCAGTTGTGCAAGGCTCGGCTGCGGAACAAGCCCCGTCGCGCCGCTTTGGTCCCCTGTGGCAATGATTTGTGTAATGAGGTCACCCAAAATCACTTGCGTATCTTCGTCATTGGTATTGCGCAAAATGCCAACGACATCAATATGGATATTCTGGAGAATTTCGTCCTCCAGCAAGTCGTGCAAAATCACATCAATCAGCGTATCTAAAATGACGCCTGCGTTTTCGCCGCGTTCAAAACGGGCCAGCGCATCGTTCAAGAACGCATCGTCACTGCGGTCTTCATCACCGGTATAGAAGGTAGCCAGCACAGTAGACGCCAGTTCGCCGAGATTTCCGTTACGGCTTGGATCACCGAAACCATAGGTATCGATATATTTTGTGCACGGGTAAGAAGACATTTCCAGTGAAGTCACTTTGCGGACCGCATCATCTAATACTTGCAGTAAATGCTCTGTGCCCTCTGCACCGTCCAAGTAATTGCTTTCAATTTGGTCGCAGACATTTTTGATAAGCAGTTTCAAAGAAACCTTCGTCACGCCCTCAATCGCGCCGATACCGCTGTCGCTTGCAAGCAAACCGTCCAAAACGCTGTCCAAATCCAAATTTTTGGCAAGATACAAATACAGACTGCCCGCTTCTCTTATATCGGGAATTAAGTCATATTCCAATAAATAACGGATATAGTTGTTGGCAAACTGATTGATATCATCGCCGCCGAAATTCAAAGCAAATGCCGTTAATCGGTAGGGCTGTGGGTAAGTTGTGCCATACGCGGTCACAGGACGCGAACGGTCAATATCCACGGTTTCATAAGTAACGGAAATATCCCCTGCGGGACTGCGATTGTCTAATGTAACCACGCGCAGATAGCACGGGAAATTGAGCATCGATGCAGACGAGCAATCCGTGAGTGTTTCGCCGTTATCGGAAGTATGCGAGGCGATGTCCGGCACATGGATATGTCCTGTAAAGGCAAAATGCATACCGGCATCGGCAAAGCTCTCGCTGACCTCTACCCAATTATCAATCGGGAAAGCCTCAAACAGATTATCTTCGTTTTCAAAATGCTCAACCAAATTAAAGTGTGTAAGACCAATAACCGTAAGCCCTTGTGCTTTCGCATCGGCAATTTGTTCGAGTGCCCATTGCATCAGCGCTTCGGAATACGCGCCGCGGGTTTCGGCTTTGTTTTCGCCTTTGGAGTTAATATCAGCAGAATAGCAAGCGCCGTCCAGTGCAATTAAGCGATACCCGCCGTCCAAATCCGCTGTATAAGAAAGCATACCCGCTTCCTCGCCTTCGGGCGGGGTAAAGGTACTAATCGCGTGGTCATACCCTAAATTCTGATAAATCTCACGAAATTCCTCCGGCTCTGTCCAACGGGTAGAGACGAACTGCCCGTCTTTAAACTCCGCCGCATTGCCATTACGAATGTCGTGGTTGCCGTCGATAACAAATACCTCAACACCCGTATCGCGCTCAAACTGCTCTAATTTTGCCGCTAAGGCTCTATGCCCTTCATATTCGCCGTTTTTGGTTAGGTCGCCCGGGATAATCAGGTACTTTAAGCCGCGCTCACGCGCTTCAATGCTATATTCATTGAGCGCATTGTCTAAAAGCGCTTCCGCAAGGTATGAAGTGGTCGAATTGAGCTTTGATGCCTCAATAAACGCATTGACGTCAGAGCCCATTAAGCTCTGCGGGAAATAATGCAGGTCATTCATCACGCCCACAGTTACCTCACCGCTTGCCGCAACCGAGCGCACAAGCGTGGAAGGCACCAAAGTGAAAAGCAGCGCAAAAGTCAGCACAAATGCCGCCAATTTCGCCGCCGTTCGTTTCATTTTTTTCATTGCCATCTCCCCAATCTGTAAAAAAGTGCCTAAAAGAACAGACTGAGTATAGCATATTTTAGAATCGATTTCAATAAAATATCGTCGATTTTTCTGCAAATTTTAAGTAAAATCTGACAAATTTAATGACGAAAAATATACTTTTCAACACTTCGTGCTTGAAGTGTCGTTGTTTAGCCTTTCAATAATATAATCGAGTTTTTTATGCAAATCCTTTAAAATAATTTCGGATTTTAAATTTACTTTATAATCATTTTCACTGCGCTGTCGGTCCTTTTGCTCTTGACGCTGTTGGCTCATCATAATCAGTGGGGCCTGCACGGCGGCAATGCAGGACAGCACTAAGTTGAGCAGAATAAACGGATATGGGTCAAACGCGCGGGAAGCCGCAATTAAATTGACAATAATCCAAAGCAGTAAAAGCGCGCAAAAGGAAAGGATAAATCCCCAACTGCCCGCAAACGCCGCCATTTTGTCCGCCGCGCGCTGACCGAAAGTTTCTTTTTCCTCCCCGCGCGTTGCCACCGGATTTTCCAATAGTAAGTGGATAATTTCCTCGTTTGTCATATCATCGTGCGGGGCATTAAGAATATACCCGAGCAGTTCTTTGTCGTCCATATGCGTCACCTCCGATTTAGTATCGGAGAAAAAAGGAAAACTATGCAAAGCAAATTACAGCCCATTTCCCCTTTCTTTACCTTTTTACAGAAAAATACGCGGGTGGGAAAACCCGCCCGCGTACAGTGCTTTTCTTATTTACCTTTTTTCTCGTCGGCGGGTGCGTCCGTTACCAGCTCTTTCAGGCTGGTTGCAAGCCCTGCAAGACTTTGAATTTCGGACGGGATAATAATTTTGGTTGCCTTGCCGTCGGCGGCTTTTGTGAAAGCCTCAAGGCTCTTAATTGCAATCACGGCATCGCCGGGGTTGGCCTCGTTAATCATACGAATGGCATCGGCATTTGCCTGCTGTACGGCAAGAATGGCTTGCGCCTCGCCCTCTGCTTCACGGATTTTGGCTTCTTTGACAGCCTCGGCGCGCAAAATTGCCGCCTGTTTTTCCGCCTCGGCGTTGAGGATTTGCGACTCTTTGTGCCCTTCGGCAACCAGAATCTTACTTGCCTTTTCGCCCTCGGCGGTGAGGATAGCCTCACGGCGCTGACGCTCAGCTTTCATCTGTTTTTCCATCGCGTCTTGAATTTCACGCGGCGGAATGATATTTTTCAATTCAACACGGTTGACCTTAATGCCCCACGGGTCGGTCGCTTCGTCCAAAATCACGCGGATTTTCGCGTTGATGGTGTCGCGTGAGGTCAAGGTGCTGTCGAGTTCCAATTCACCGATGATGTTACGAAGTGTTGTCGCAGTCAGGTTTTCAATTGCCGACAGCGGCGCTTCTACACCGTAGGTATAGAGTTTCGGGTCGGTAATTTGGAAAAACACAACCGTATCAATTTGCATCGTGACATTATCTTTGGTGATAACCGGCTGCGGTGCGAAATCAACCACTTGTTCTTTTAAAGAAACAATTTTTGCAACTCTTTCAAAGAACGGGATTTTAATGTGAAAGCCCGTTTGCCAAGTTGTCATATACGCGCCCAAGCGCTCAATGACATACGCTTTTGACTGCGGAACAACCTTAATGTTTGCCGCCACAATTAACAGAATTACCAGAACAATACCTAAGAGAACATAAATCCACATACTTAACCCTCCGTTTGTTTATTGCTTTTGAGATTGCTGTGACACAATCAGTTTAACGCCTTCCATTTTTCGGACAATCACAATCGCATCCTTCGGGATAACCGAACCGTCTGCCGAGCGCGCCGTCCAAGTGTTGCCCATTGCCTTTACAAGCCCCGTAGATTTTAGGTTGTTAATTTCTTCCAATACCACGGCTTCTTCGCCGATACAGCGGTCAGCATTGGTTTTTTGGATTTTGGTCGCCGTCATTTTTTTGACGAGCGGCCTTGTGGCAATCAGGCAGATTGCAGATACAACCAAGAACAGTACAATTTGCCAAATCACACCCACCCCGCAAAGATTTGCAAGCAACGCGCACAACGCGCCGAGCGCAAACCACGCAGAAACCAACTGTACGGTGGCGGCTTCTAAAATCAGGAACAGCACCAGAAGCACAATCCAGATAACCGTCAGGGCGGTTGATGAAATTGTCAGCATTCAAATCACCTTCCCTTTCAAACATTCGGCGCGGTACCCTCGCCTGATGTTGTTCTCATAGTATCATAATTTTTTTCGGTTGGCAAGGGGCGAAGCCGCACGGTGAACGGGCGCACTTGACCGCAAAATTGACTGTTTTTCCTTATTTTATGCAAAAATTGCCGTCTAAAACACAGCAATGCGGTTTGGGCGGCAATTCTTGATGCAAATTAGGCGATTTTATCCTTATTTATAAAATGAAAAAGCTTAAATGCTTCAAAATAGAGTTCGTTTGACCGTTAAAAATTTTTATTTTTCTTTTAAAGAAATATATTGCAACGGATATTCTCCCGTCACACGGTCTGCGTCAATATAATCGGCATAAACGGCACGATTTTCGCTGTATAACAGCGCTACTGCGCGTTTAACGCCGAGCCGTGCACGGGTTTTTGGGTCTGCATTCAGCAAAGTCCGCACTTCTTTTAAACGGCGGTCCTGTACCTTTAAAAATGCGGGCAACACGCCCGAGGCGTTTGTGGCAAGGCGGTCACAGACCATTGTGTCGCGTAAGATAATATTGTCCGTTTGCGACAAAGAACACAAATAGGTAAAAAAGCTTTCGGAATAGACATCTAACGGCACTTTCTCAGTCGATGCGTTTTTTGCGGACAAATATTCCGCAAAATCAGCAAAGAATGTAAACGGCTCTGTTTTGGTAACGGAAAAAGCATACTGCACCGTGCGGCGAAACCGCCCGCTGTTCCAAATGCGGTCAAAGGCGTCTTCTATGCCGTGCATTTTCTGCAAGTCCGTTTCCGAAAGCCACGGGGTGGACTGCACTTCATACGGTGGAGCTTCAGAAAATGCACAGGGATATTCCACCGCGTTCTCGCGCATCGGTGCGCCGTAAAGTAATTTTAAAAAGCCGAATTGCAACATATCTGGTGCGAGGAAAAAGGCTTTGTTGAAGCTGTCGGCAAAGCTTGCGTAATCCTCATACGGCAACCCCGCAATCAGGTCAATATGAATATGGATATTGCGCGGCACAATTAAACGCTTGATATTGCGTATCAGTTTTTGCGTATCGGTTTTACGGTGAATGCTCGCAAGCGTGGTTTCATTGAAGCTTTGCAAACCGATTTCCAGCTGTATCGCGCCTTTGAGTGCTGTTGCCAACAAGTCTATGAGCGCATCGTTTAAAATATCGCCCGCAATCTCAAAGTGAAAGCAGACGGTATCGGGAATTTCTTTGCCATAGTGCGACAGGATAAATGAAAAAATCTCGTACGCGCGTTTTTTGTCAGCATTAAAGGTGCGGTCCACAAACTTGACGGTTTTTGCGCCGCTGTTCGCAAGACGTAAAATGTTTTCTTTGGCGGTTTCAAGCGAAAAAAAGCGCACCGTGCCGCACCGCCCCGACAGGCAGAACGCACAGTTGTACGGACACCCGCGTGAGGTTTCAAGATAACCAATGCGCCCGTTTAAAGTCTCAAAATATTCTTCGCAATACGGTGAAACAGGGTCGCCCGTTCCGATATACGGCGCGGACATATGCAAATGATGTCCTAAACGAAAACATAGCCCCTCGACTGCGACAAGCGCACGGTTGTCCCCTGTCTGCAAAGCGTTCAGCAGTGCGGCAAAGGGATATTCCCCTTCGCCCGATATGACAAAATCCACAAACGGATAATTTTTCAAAATCTGTTCGGCGCGGTAGGAAACCTCCGGTCCGCCGAGGACGATTTGCACGGACGGCTGACACGATTTAATGCGTTCGGCAAGTTCCAAAACCGCCTGCACATTCCAAATATAGGTACAAAAGCCGATAACCGCGGCATTTTCCGTATACAGACGGGTAAGAACTGTTTCTTGCGGCTCGTTGACCGTGCCCTCCACGACCTTTGCCGTCACTTCGGCAGAACAATACGCCCTGACGCCCGCAAGCAGGCACCAAGGCGCAAGAGACGAATGAATATATTTTGAGTTTAAGCAACATATAACGGTTTTCATCAGTAATCGAAATCCTTATAAGATATGCTGAAAGCCCTCAGTAGAATACGCTTCGCCCGCACGCTTTTTCTCCAACTGTGTCTTAAGCGCTTCAAAGGTCTTACGCGTCATAGGATAGGCCACACACGACAAAACGGAAACAGCAATTAAAACGGCCGGAATGAGCGTTGCAATATTCTCCATACCGTTCACGATATGCGCATCGGTCACGCGGCGAATTAAATCCTCCTGCCCTGCCACATCGGCAGAAGCGTCATAGCCGTACAAGGACAAAAGCTGTCCTGCCGCCAAAATGCCGAATGCTGAGCCGAACTTCTGCACAAGCTGTGGCAACGCTGTAATAATGGATTCCCGCCGCTTTCCGTTTTTAAATTCGTCCAGTTCCACCAAATCGTATCCCATCGAGTAGAAAAGCGTCCAAAATGTGCCCGCGCCCATACCCAAAAGTGCAGGACTCAAAATACACATAATCGGGAAATTGCCGACGCGCACATCTAGGCCAATGCACTTTAAAATCAATTCACCGACACAGGTGATGCTTAAAAACAGGATTGCGGCAAAACGGCGGTCTTTCTTTTGCGCCGTTTTTTCGACCAGCGGCACGGTTATCGCCATAAATACAACCAGCGACAAAATGACAAAGGTAATACCGGTATCGTATTCCATACCGATACAGTCAATCACCATATAGGTTAAGTTGGACTGTATCATAGAGGAAGCTGCTAAAAAGAAAAAGACAAACAGCAAAAACCACTTTGCCGGTTTCAGCTTTAAGACCTCGCCGAACGAACGGAATGTGCCGCGCACCGTGCTTTTTTCCGTGCCGGTTTCGGCGGTTTTCGGGGCGTAGATACCTTGTAAGGATTTACAGCAGACAAAGCCGAACAGTACTGCTAATATGCTGATAATAGCCGCAATCACCGCATAG
>JBJEPR010000155.1:0-2918 GCA_051881335.1 Candidatus Fimenecus sp.
GAGGGTTTAACCGATGCCGAGCGCGCCGAACAACAGGCTTTGCGACAGGAATATCTCGCGGGATTTCGCCGCAATTTACACGCGCAACTCGATAACATCTATCTTGTAGACGAAAACGGCAACAAACGAAAATTGGAGAAAAAACAATGAGTGAAACCGTCAAATGCGGTAAGTACCGCCACTTTAAAGGCAACGAATATGAAGTTTTGGGCACGGCAGCCCATTCCGAAACCTTGGAAGAATTGGTCGTGTACCGTGCGCTGTACGGCGAGGGAAAAGTGTGGGTGCGACCCGTTTCGATGTGGAATGAAACCGTCGAAAGGGACGGAAAAACCGTAAAACGCTTTGAATTTATCGGGGATAACACAAAATAAGCCGAAATAAACTTGACGAAACCGCTATATATCGTGTAAAATATATAGCGGTAATTTTTTGCAATTTTGAATTTACAGAAAAAGGATGCATTTACGCTATGGCTAAAAAAGCGGAGTACACCGAAGAAAGTATATCCCAATTAAAGGGCGCAGACCGCGTCCGCAAACGCCCCGCCGTCATTTTCGGCTCGGACGGGATTGACGGCTGTCAGCACGCGGTGTTTGAAATTTTGTCAAATTCCATCGACGAGGCGCGCGAGGGGCACGGCGACAAAATCATTGTCACGCGATATTTGGATAAATCCATTGAGGTGCAGGACTTCGGTCGCGGTATCCCGATGGACTACAACGAAAACGAACAGCGCTACAACTGGGAATTGGTTTTTTGCGAGCTGTATGCGGGCGGCAAATACAATACCAACAACGGCGGCAGTTACGAGTATTCGTTGGGACTAAACGGCTTGGGCCTTTGCTCCACGCAGTACGCGTCGGAATATATGGTGGCGGAAATCCACAAAAACGGCACGCGGTATGTGATGCATTTTAAAGAGGGTAACCCCGACGGCGAGCTTTTAAAAGAGCCGTATAACAAGCGCGACACAGGCTCACGCATTCACTGGAAACCCGATTTGAAGGTGTTTACCGATATTGATATTCCGCTTGCGTATTATCAGGAAACCATTAAACGCCAAGCGGTTGTAAATGAAGGTGTGCGCTTTATTTTGAAAGACCAGGTAAGCGGCAATACCTTCGATACCTACGAATACCTTTACGAAAACGGCATTGTCGATTATGTCAAGGAATTTGCCGCCGAGGACGAGATTTTCTCCTCTGTGCAGTTCTGGCAGACCGAGCGAAAAGGCCGTGACCGCGCGGACAAGCCCGAATATAAAGTGAAAATTAACGCCGCGCTGTGCTTTTCCAACAAAAAGCAGATGAAAGAGTATTACCACAATTCCAGTTTTTTGGAGCACGGCGGCGCGCCCGAAAAGGCGGTCCGAAGTGCGTTTGTGTCGCAGATGGACGCCTATTTAAAAGCGAACAGCAAATATTTAAAAACCGACAGCAAAATCAATTTTCAGGATATTGAGGACTGCCTGATTTTGGTGATTTCCTCGTTCTCCACGCAGACCTCTTACGAAAACCAAACCAAAAAGGCGATTACCAACAAGTTTATTCAAGAGGCGATGACTGAATTTTTCCGTCACCAGTTGGAGGTCTATTTTATTGAAAATCCGCTGGAAGCCGAAAAAATCGCCAACCAAATTTTAATCAATATGCGTTCGCGCATTAAGGCGGAAACCACGCGTTTGAACATCAAAAAGACGCTCCAAACCGGCAACGATATGACAAGCCGCGTGGAAAAGTTCGTCGATTGCCGTTCCAAAGATGTCAATGAACGCGAAATTTTCATTGTGGAGGGCGACTCGGCGTTGGGCGCTTGTAAACAGGCGCGCGACAGTGCGTTTCAGGCGATTATCCCGGTGCGCGGCAAAATTCTCAACTGCTTAAAAGCGGAATACAACAAAATCTTTAAAAACGATATTATCACTGATTTGGTCAAAGTCCTCGGTTGCGGTGTGGAGGTTACGGGCAAGGCAAACAAGGAACTTTCCTCGTTTAATCTTGACAATCTGCGTTGGAGTAAGGTCATTATTTGTACCGATGCCGATGTCGACGGCTTCCAAATCCGCACGCTGATTTTGACAATGATTTATCGGCTGATGCCGACGCTTATCCGCGAGGGCAAGGTGTTTATCGCCGAATCACCGCTGTATGAAATCAATACCAAGGACGAAACTTGGTTCTGCTATACCGAAAAGGAAAAGCAGGAGGCGCTCGAAGAAATCGGCGACCGCAAATATACCGTCCAGCGTTCCAAAGGTCTTGGTGAAAACGAAGCGGATATGATGTGGCTGACCACCATGAACCCGAAAACCCGCCGCCTTATTAAAGTCGAGCCGGATTATTCGCCCGAAGCCGTCGCCGAAAAGTTCGATTTGCTGTTGGGCGACAATTTGCAGGGGCGCAAAGACCATATCGCCGAAAACGGCTATCTGTATCTCGATTTGGCGGATATTTCGTAAGGATAGCAAAAGTAAACTTTATGTGTCATTCTGAACGAAGGGAAGAATTTCAAAAACAAAGTGCAATTGAAAAGAGATTCTTCTCCTGACGGCGCAGAATGTCAAAAACGGGTGATTCGTGAATCACCCCTGCGCACGAAATGTATTTTTCGTGTAGGGCGAGGGCTTGCCCCCGCCGCAACATAAAACGAACTTCACCGGCGGGCACAAAACCCGCCCTATAATCCGATTTCTATGTATGAACAGGAGTAAAATCCCATGCCAAGAAAACCGAAAAAAGCAGAAATCCCCCACGAGGAAGAATTACAACCTAACGCGCACATTTTAGGCGCGGGCGAGGTGGTCGAGCAATTCATTACCGACACGCTCGAAACCAACTATATGCCGTATGCGATGAGCGTGATTATGTCGCGCGCCATTCCGGAAATCGACGGTTTTAAACCCTCGCACCGTAAAC
>JBJEPR010000156.1:0-13198 GCA_051881335.1 Candidatus Fimenecus sp.
ATTCGCCCCTTATAGGGGCAGTGCATACCACCAGTTTACTGGTGGTTATGATTGTCGATATTGTTGATTCAAGTAAATTATTTCAGTCACCCAATGAAGACACAGCTCGTGTAATTAGAAGTTTTTGTTCGGAAATTATCTCAATTCTAAAAGACGATAATAATTATCGAGAAATTGGGATTAGAGGTGACTGTGTTTATTGTATTTATAATTCGCCATACCAAGCGGATTTAGTAGAAATCTTTCGCCACGCATACCGAATTAACTCATTTATGAATATGTTGAACAAGTTGCTATCGAATAATGGATATTCGGCAATTCGAGCAGGAATTGGATTGGGATGTAGTCAAGATTTAATAATAAAAGCCGGTCAAAACGGCAGTGGTATAAACGATAGAATATGGATCGGAAAAGCAGTAGTCGACGCAGCTCATTTATCGAATGTTGCAAATAGAAATGGTGTTTCTGCAATCGCAATGAGTCCTTTGTTCTACGATAATGTTATAGAGCATTTATGCAAAGAAAACGAGAAGTATAAGTCGTGGATAAGCCCTCACTCTTCTGGTTATTACAGAAGTATTGATTATTATCACTGTAGCATAATTGAAACTGATTTTGATAAATGGTTTGAGGAGAATATTTAATATGACAGTGACAACAGAAGAAAAGACTAGGGAAGAAACTGTGTTGAACAAGGAAGATCTCGAATATAGAATTGAAATTGCGACTCAAACGCTTGATCGTAATATTGGTTTTATCACAAATTGTGATAACAAAACCTCAATTGTTTTAGCTGCGTTTGGGGTTCTTCTTACAATCATCTTAACAAATGAAGGTTTGAATGAAATCTTTAATATTGTAAAAAGTTGTATTGAAACAAAGACCTTCTGCAATATATTCTATTTAGTCTGTTTTGCAGGTGCAATTTTTGTCTGGGTGTTGGGGATGTTCAATTTGGGAAGTGTGTTGGTTGCAAAAACTTCAGAAGAAACTATCGGAAGAAAAGATGCAAACTCTCGTATCTTCTTTGCTGGAATAAGAAAAAGTGGGGACTACAAAGCTTATAAACAGAGATTCTATTCAATGAGAAAAGAAGATATTCTAAATGATTTAATCGAGCAGATATACATAAATGCAGATATTGCATCCATTAAGTACAATAAATACAATCTGGGACTTAGACTTACAATAGTTGGTTTCTTTTTGTTTATAGCTGTTTTTCTTATTGGCATATACATCTATTGAGGAGGAAACTATGGCAACATATGATTATAAGAAAGGCAAGGAACGAATAGAAGATATACTCGACAATGAGTTAAAAGTTGTAGAGCAGAATGAGGTCCCGACAGATTCAGCATTTACTTTTACAAATGGTTATTATAGCTGGGTGAGTGCAATATTTGTTGATATTAGAGATTCCTCTACGCTGTTTGCGGATGAGGATAAAGAAAAGGTTTCAAAAACAATTCGCAGTTTCACATCTGAAATAATTGAAATATTGAGAGATGATGAGAATCTTCGAGAAATTGGGATTAGGGGTGATTGTGTATATGGTATTTATACTACACCCCAAAAAGGTGATATATTTGAATTGGCAGATAAAACATTCTATATCAACACATATATGAAAATGCTCAACAAGCTCCTATATGAGCGCTCCTTACCGGAAATAAAAGTAGGAATTGGTATGTCCACTGCTCAAGAGCTTGTCATAAAAGCCGGCCGTAAAGATGTCGGAATCAACAGTAAAGTTTGGATTGGAAAAGCCGTAACACGAGCCTCCAATTTTTCAGCGATAGGCAATAACAATGGAAATTCTGCATTGGTGTATTCAAGTTGCAGTTACAATAATTTTATAGATAAATTACAAGAAAGAAACCCTACCGAAGATGTAAAAGGTTGGTTTACATATCATTCGGACAATGGCTATGGATCATATTATACGGCAAATATTATCAAGATAGAATTCGATGATTGGATTTCAAATGGTATGGTTGATGAATAAAAATATTAACTGCCATATTGTTAGTTAATGTCAGCTGAATACTGTATGTCTATTCATTTCGTACCAATGACATGGCAATAAAAATCGGGTAGCATATGCTTTACCGATAATACAAATAATGTAGATACTCCCTGTTAAATCTCATAAACAAATTTGTGTAGAATTGATTTGTTGGAAGCGGTTTTGAATAATAATGGCGGTGAATTGATTTTTTTGCGTTTTTTCTCCTCTGCTTTCATATCCTAAAACGGTGTTGCCCTTACACAACTTTACGAAAATAAATCAAGAAAGTAACAGCGCTATGCGGCACTCTTCTAAAACGATTGGAGACCTGTACCTAAGCCGAATAATTGATTTCGTTGAACGGCGTAGTCTTTGGCTATGCTATTTTTACTTTGTTGGTTTCACCGAATTACTTTGAAACATTTCTTTTTCTCAAGACTAAGTTCTGGAGAGTATTTCTCAAACTAACTTTCGTTGCAACTGCCACCAAGAAACAATCTTTGTAATTTTACTGAATTTATTTTTGCGCACAAATTTAAAAACTTTGTGCGTAAAATTTATTGTAAATCTTGATTTTTGCTGTCAAAATAAAAACCACACACAATCATGAGCTTTTTGTGCGTGATTTTAAAATAGAAAGTAGGTGAATACGTGAACATCCGAGAAAAAGCAAAAGAAGTTGTTGTTAACAAAGGCGGTATTGCCAAATCCGCTGATTTTGTTGCCGTGGGGATGCGAGCGGTTGATGTCGTGAATCTGTGTAATGCGGGTTATCTTGAGCGTGTGCGGCACGGTTACTATGAACTTGCGGAAAAAAGCGTGGCTTCCGAGGAACAACTTCTTGCAACCCTCGTTCCGAAAGGAATTGTCTGCGTGGAATCTGCTCTTTTCCATTACGGATACAGCGACTTCGCTCCCCGAGAGTGGTCCATAGCTGTACCTCGCTCAATGTCGAGAACAAAACTGGATGTGGATGCTCTCGCTTTGCACCCTTGCTATGTCCAATCGGAACTATATGAACTGGGCAAAACTACCGATGATTTTAACGGTGTTATTTTGTCCGTGTATGACCGTGAGCGCACGATATGCGATTGTTTCAAATACCGTGCAAGGCTCGACAACGAAATCTTTAATAAGGCGCTCAACGCCTATGTTAATGATACAAAGAAAAATCTAAACAACCTTTCTGTGTATGCAAAAAAATTGCGTGTCTACAAAAAGCTTACCGAATTGATGGAGGTGCTGCTCAATGGCTGATATAGCCGCATCTGTGCTTGCGAGGCTAAAAAATAAGGCTGCCGAAAGCGGCAGAGGTTATCAACTTTGCTTGCAACTCTTTTGCCAAGAGGAGTTTCTGCGCCGTTTGGAAAAGTCTAAATATGCTGAAAATCTTGTGCTGAAAGGCGGTTTGTTTATCTATTCCCTTACTGGCTTTGACAGCCACGTGACGGTAGATGTAGACTTTTTGCTTCGGCAAATGTCCAACACGCCGGAGCAGTTGAAGCCCGGATGTTGATTGCAATCGCAGGAAGTCCGATGTGTGAAAATGTATTATTTTTCTCTATGAAGAGTTAAGTGAATACACAATATTTTCATATATACTGAAGGAGGAAAAGAATATAAAATGGATAATGTTGGTACTCTTTTACTAGGAAGTGCGTCATATACCAATTCCAAAAGAAAGAAGAGACATACGCCGTCAACCATACAAGCGGATACTCTTTTTACATTTACTTCACAGTTGGACTTCTTATTGCCGTCGCTCAAAACTCGAATGCTATCTCCTCGCTATTGTCCCGAAGATATTAGTTATTTAAAAATTAGAAAACTTAAAAAGGTTGCATATCCAATGAAATGTTTTTGTGACATAAATATGCACCGATTAGGCGTTCATTTGGAATGGTACGGATATTACGGCCTTGCTTTTTCAAAAGAATGGGGAATGCAAAATGGTATACAACCCGTTCAATACATAAATCCCGATTCGGACCTGCGAAAAGATTTTTCTGATGCTTTTTCTTCTGCATTAAAGGCACCCGCTGAAAAAGAGAGTTTATTACAGTCTAAAATGAAAGATTTTCTGTTTCATGAGATGATGTATTATAAACCGTACGAGGGGAAAATGGAGAATAGAAACACTGAAAAAATTGAAAATAAGTGCTTTACTGACGAATGTGAATGGCGGTATATTCCAGATGTGACAGTTGCTGGCTTTGAGCAAGCATATTATGATGAAAAAATATTTGCAGCGGATATTTTGCCCCAAATTAGCAATTCAATGCAGGGTATACCCGAAATATCATTACATTTTGAGTATTCTGATGTGAAATATATTATCATAAAGACAGTGGCTGATTTTGAAATAATAACTGATTTGATAGCATCGTTAGGATTAGATGAAACAGAGGAACGTCTATTAATTTCAAAAATACTTATTTGGGATAATTCGAGGGGTGATTTTTAATGTTTGTAGACTTTAATAGAGTTTTTAAGAATAAACCGCAAACTGAAATTGCAGTCCCTCAGGCTTTGGTTAATTATCTGAATCAATCTCTTCCTAAAGGCGTGAAATACACAGTTGATGAGTATGGGAATTGCGTAATTACTAGCGAAGCAGAATCCTATACTATAGGAGGCTTTATTTTCCAGCTTACAGAGGAACAAAAAAAGGAACTCGGAAAAAACTATACTCAAAAAGATGTAGCAAATTATTTTTATAACCTTCAAAAGCCTATTCCGTTAACATTATCAAAAGAAGGTTTTATCCTTCTTAATGGAGAAGAGTTTCCAATTGATAAAATGTATTATAATCCTTTAGCTCCCATTAAGTATGTATCAGGTAGTTTCTGCTTATTCCCACACAAATTTCCCGAACCTTTCCATATTAAAATAGGGTGCGACAAGTATGAACGAGATATGGAAATTGCAAGAGTCCCCAATGATAGCGTAACAGTTGCTGCCTTTGAATCTAAAACGGATGAACCGCTATTTATTAAATATTTTTTTGATGAAAAAACAAAAAAACTGTCTTTAAGTATTTCGTTAAATCTAAGGAATGCAAAGTCTATACGAGATATTGTTGAATCGATTTCTATATATAATGCTTTTTTGGATGGGAAAGGTTTTCTTGTAGGACGACCACTCGATTCAAAAATCACTAATGATACTGCAAAAAGGTTTGACAAAAATAGTATTGATTTTTGGGAGAAGGTGTTGGCGATTGAAGAAGTACTTGAAGTTGCTTTTTGTCCGCCTCAGGAGAACATAGATATGGATACCGTTTGCTTAGTTGAGCAACTCTTTCAAAATCTTGTCCTCAAAACTCCTATACGGGATAGACACATAATTAATTCTATTGATATCGATCCCCCATTCGCTAAAAGTGAAGCCGAGATAAAAAAAATCATAGGCGTTCCGATGTATTTTGAATTTGATGCAACATTCAAGATGCAATTATTTGGAAGAACTAAACAATTGCCTTCTCTTATAGGCGTATTTAATGCTGTATTGTCTGATTATAAAGTCAAAGGAAAAAAACACAAGCTAATTCTTGACAACGAAAGCAAAGAAAAACAGCGATACACAGTCATACTTTGCTTTAAAAATGAAGAAGAGTTAAAAAAATTCAAAGAAATGGATCATAACGAACGAATTACTCTTTTTCATGACGCTAAAAAAACGCAAGAGTATCTATAAAAGTTTCGACGGTAGGGTGTAATCCCTACCGTCATTTTCTGTCCTGTATAAATCAAATCAGTAATTATTATTTCTTGGCGCTATTGTGAATATTATTCATTCTTTAAGCCTATTCCATTTGATTTTCAGTCTGGCGTTTTTCTGTTACATCTTCTTTTTTGTCAAATTGTTTCACCTCCCGAAACAACACATTCTCTGCCTGCCAGTTGATAGTAGCGAGATAATTGTTCAACTTGCCGCTTGCCAGTAGATTCGTGTATATCACCTTTTGTGTTGCTTGATATACTGTAAGTACCTTTGTCCCCATAAGCCTATTTCGGTTTCTTGTGGAGCACGCAAAAGGTTAGGCAAGTAAGAGTCGATAGCTTTTTATGTGTATCGTCCATTTGCTCAATATTCCCTTTTTCATTATCAACATTTTTTGTTCACTGTCTTCGTTAGCAAGTCAACATTCATTATCAGGGTTTCAAATGACTCCTAAACAGCCTGTTTTTGTTTACACTATCGTTTACACTTTCTCGTGAATTTTAGTGTAAAACATAAAAATTCGTAAGGTTGTCGAAATTCCAAAAAAGTCCAAGAAACCTTGATATATCAACAAAAAACGGTATTCAGAAAGTTCTCTGAATACCGTTTTCTTTGGCTGGGGTGGCAGGATTCGAACCTACGAATGCAGCAGTCAAAGTGCTGTGTCTTACCGCTTGACGACACCCCAATATGCAATTTTATAAGGAAAACTCCGCCCAAACGCCTTTGTGCTTCGGCGGAGTTTCCTATGGGGTGGAATATCGGATTCGAACCGATGGTCTCCAGTGCCACAAACTGGCGCTTTAACCAACTAAGCTAATCCCACCATATCGTCATTGAAACTTAAATTTAAATTTTCCGCTCATTCTCTCGCGCAAAAGTGGCGCGCTGAGAGGGACTCGAACCCCCGACCCTCTGCTTAGAAGGCAGATGCTCTATCCAGCTGAGCTATCAGCGCAAATTTAAGTGCTTGATTATTATATATGCCTCGCCACGGTTTGTCAAGGGAAAAAATACTTTTTTTCGCCGAAAACCCGAATTTTCAATTGCAGACGCGATAAACGAAAGACGGTATAACCGTGTGTGTGTGAAAAAATCATTGGTAAATCTGCACCGCTACGCGCAATTTGCCCTTTTTGGTTTTACGCTCGGTGCCGCAGTAGCGAAATCGCCCATACCCGCGTGCGGAAATGATGCAGTTCGACTTTAATACAATATCTGTCCGTGTTACGGTACAACTGTCCATAAAAACGCGTTCGGCACCAATCAGTTTTTGCGCTTCACCTCGTGAAAGACGGAATACGGCCGAAAGCACTGCGTCCAACCGTTCGGACGCGACGATGACGGACTGCGTTTCCGGCTCGGCGGTCAACGCGTTCGGCAAAGCGTCGGCAAGGGTGACCCGAACAGTCGTGTGCCGCACGCGGTCTAAGTTGTCCGCCAAAAATGCGGCGATACTCTCCATACAAAACGCATAGCCGCTGTTATCAAACAGCAGAATATCCCCCACCATTTCCCGCCGCAGTCCCAGTGCCAAAATACTGCCGAGAAAATCACGGTGGGTGAGTGGGTCGGCGAATTTCGGTGCAGCAGGCGCGATTTTCAATAAAATGAACGGCGCATTTTCGGCGGCTTTGACCGCATCTTCAGTGCCGAAGCAGATGACCTTGCGCTCTGCCGACGGATGCCCACCGAGTAGTACATACGGCGCGCGGATTTTTGCGCTTTGCAAAACACCTTGCTCGTGCAAATTTAAAAAATCCGAATATACAAGCATTTGCCGTGTGTCGGCACGGTCGCTGAGTTCTGTAAAACGCTTTTGTAAGGCGATGTCGGTATCAAGCATTGTTTTGCTCCTTTTCGGATTGGGACTGCACACGCCGCTTGCGTCGAACAAGCGCCGCAATCAGCAAGCCGACACCCGCGGCGGGAACGGCAATTAGAATCAGCGTGATAATCAGCCGCATCGGGATATAATCGTAAATCGTATCGCCGAGCAAAGTGAACAACACCACGCGCGGCGCAATGCCGAGAAAGGACAGCAGGAGATACCGCCAAAACGGATATTGACTGCCGCCCAAAAACAGGCTGACGAAATCAATGGGGAACACAGGCAACAGCCGCATCACAAATACCGAAGCCGCGCCCGAACGATTTTTTTGCATCTCCAAAATTTTTTGCCCGCCTTTTTTGCGTGACAAAAAGCGTTGAATGTACTCGCCGCCCAAAAACAGCCCAAACAGATACGAGACGATAACCTCTAAAAAAATCCCGCCGAGGTTGACAAGGACCGCCGTAAACGGCGCAAACGCCATACCGACGGAAATATAAACGAGCGATGCGGGGATAACAAAGACCAAACCCTTTAAAATATATATCCCAAGCACAGTGCAACCTGCTGCGGCAGGGGAAGCGGCGTTTTGCACAAGCGCGCGTACATCTAAATTGGTCAGCGTTTGGTAGTTGAACAGCACGGCAATAAAAACTGCGGCGCAAACCGCGATTTTCAAACAGAGCTTTACAATTTCTTTCTGCTTTTCGGTCATGGGGCACAATCCCTTTCGTAAAATCATCTTATTGTATCATACTTTTTGAAAAAATGGGGGGGAAAATACAAATTTTTTCCCTTTTATAAAAGATTTGTGATAGAATAAGGAAGAATTCAAAAAAACCGAGGGATTTTTTATGCAATACTGTATTGTCGGTGCGGGTGCTGTGGGCTTGAGTGTTGCCGCCGCGCTTACTGAAGCGGGTTTTTCGGCGGATATTCTTGCACGCGGGGAGAATTTAGCCGCACTCAAAGCGCGCGGTATTCAAATTCTACGCGGGGAAACGGCAAAAACCGTCTTTCCCGTGCAGGCATTCCATGAAGCGGAATACGAAGCGAAGCCCGATGTGATTTTTGTTTCGGTTAAAGGGTATTCTTTGGAGAGCGTTTTGCCGCTTCTCGGGCGGATTTCTGACGCGCACACCGTTATTATACCGCTTTTAAACATTTACGGCACGGGCGCGCGCCTGCAAGCGGTATTGCCGGCGCCGCTTGTCACCGACGGCTGTGTGTATATCGCGGCACGCAGAGCATCGGCGGGTGCGGTTGCACGGCAGGGAGAGATTTTTAAAATTGTGTTCGGCGTGCGGCAACCGAGCGAATACCGTCCGATTTTAGAGAAAATTGCCGCCGATTTAAAAACAGCGGGGATAGAGCCTTTGCTTTCGGATTTCGTACAGCGTGACACCTTAAAAAAATATGCCTATGTGTCTCCGATGGCGGCGGCAGGCTTGTATTTTGACGCGGATGCGGGCGCATTTCAAAAGGCGGGTGCACCGCGGGAGATGTTCTCGGCACTGATGCGTGAAATCGATGCGTTGGCGCAGGCGATGGGCTGTCCGTTTGATATAGACATTGTTCAAACCAATTTGGATATTCTCGATGCACTCGCACCCGACGCGTCTACCTCGATGCAACGGGATATTCGCGCGGGGCATCAGAGTGAGCTGGACGGACTGGTGTTTGAACCTGTACGCTTGGGGCAAAAATACGGCGTACCCACCCCACGGTATGCTGAAATTGCCGCAAAATTCGGCTTTGAATTGTAAAGCATATTTACTTTACGTAAATTAAAACTATAAAATACAGGAGATTTGGATATGGTGGACAAATGCTGTATAGCAACCTTTTACGGACATGAATTTGACCCGACCGCGCCCACGGCAGATGACTTGTGCATCGAGGATATTGCCCACGCGCTGTCGTATTTGTCACGGGCTAACGGGCATTTTCGGGCGTTTTATTCTGTGGCGCGCCATTCGATAAACTGCGCAAAAGAAGTAAAGGCTTACGGCTTTACAGAAAAAACACAACTCTTGGCGCTCTTACACGACAGCGCCGAGGCGTATATCGGCGATTTAACGCGTCCTTTGCGACGGCATATCCCCGAATTTTCTGACTTTGAGCGCAATTTGCAAAAACGGATTTATGAAAAATTTGCCACAACCGATGTGACCGCCGAGGAGCGAGCGGCAATCAAAGCGGCGGACGACGCGCTGTTGTATCACGAGTTTAAAGCTTTTCATGGGGCGGAATTGTTTGAAACGCCGCCCGTACTGCATATCCCGCTTGCGCCCGATACGGATTTTCAAGCAACCGAAGCGGAATTCTTGGCGCTGTATAACGCATTACAGAAAAAAACAGAATGCCTATAACAGCGCCGAACCGCTGAATATACACATTCTGTTCTTTTTTGGTTTTCAATGTTATGCCGTTTGCGATGGTGCAGTATCTTCGGCTGTTTCAAGTCGTTCAATGGCGTATACGGTGTGGACTTGCCCGGGGTAAATTTCTGCAATCCGTTCGTCATAATATACACGGACAAAATCCCCCTCTTGTAAGGCGGGAACTGCGCGCTTTTCGTCAGTCAGCACGGTGGAAACCGACAGCAAATCGCTTGAGCGGCGTTCATCGGCAGTTTTTGCGACTTCGACCAAAATCGTTTTTTCGTATACCTGCAATACAGTCGCTTCAAAGTGTGGGTGGAAAATATGGGGATTAATAAGGCAAACCGCAAGCAGTATGCCGACGATGCAAAATACCGCCGCCCCGACCAAAACACAAAGTAATTTTGATTTTCTTTCCATATTGTCACCCTTTTTCACCGTAAAAGTCTTTCTATACTAATAGACGCTTTTGCATAGCAAACCGTTGCAAAAAATCCCGCTGTCTGCAAACAGCGGGATTTTCAATTTTTAGCCTTGCGCCGTTTTTTCTGAGATTCCATTTTCAAATACGCGTTAATAAACCCGTTCAAACGCTGTCCATCACATTGTTGATGTTGCCCGTCTCAAAATTGGTGCGGTGTGGTCTTTGACAAGCTGATACGGCATAAATACATAGGAACGAGGGATTAAAGCGTAACTGTGCAGAAGATTGCATCGATTGCACACGCTAAATCTGTAGGAGCAAGTTCGATTTGAACCCCGATTTTGCCGCCGCTGACCACGATGGTTTCCAGTGCTTCGGCGCTTTGGTCGATTACGGTTTTATATTGCTTTTTCATCCCGACGGGACTGCATCCGCCGCGAATGTAGCCGGTTACCGCGAGCAAATCCTTGACATGGAGCATTTCCACGCTCTTTTCGCCGACAGCCGTCGCCGCGGCTTTTAAATTGAGTTCGGCGGCAACCGGAATGACGAATACAAAATAATGCTTGCTTTTGCCCTGCGTGACGAGCGTTTTGTATACATATTTCGGGTCGATGCCGACTTTTGCGGCAACGCTTATCCCGTCGATTTCACCGCCTGCGTCATAGGTGTGCATTTGATAGGTGATACCTGCCTTTTCCAAAATGCGCATTGCATTGGTTTTGGGAAGTCCTTTTGCCATATTCTCACTTCGGATTAGATTTTATTGGAATTATATCTGTTCAGCATTTCACGCCGAATTTGTTGCCGCAACGCGGACACAAAACCGAATGCTTCCCTTTTTTGCGCGGCAAACGAAGCGTTGCACCGCATTCGGGACATTCGCGGTAAATGTGTTCTTTGTCTTTCCGGCGTTCTTTTTGCACGGCGCGTTTTTCTTTGTTTACGGCACGCTGTTCTTTTCGCCGCTGTGCATTGGCTTCGCGAAATCGAAAAGCGTCACGGATTTTGTACCCCCACGCGGTGACCACACGGTTTTCGTTTTCGCGTGCAAGAATATTTTTGGAAAACACCCGAAACAGCGTATACAGCAAAATGAGCGTTTCCAAAGCGCCGACAATCCGCGAACGGGCAAAAATATTGACAAGCGCCAGTAGAAAATAAACGGCGACCAGCAAGATTTGCATATTGTCGCTCAGTCCCCGTAAACCGTAGCGCCCTTCCATAAAGCGAAAAAAACGGTCTCGAAAGCCGTGCATAAAAACACCTCTGTTTTTGTGTGTAAGATTTACCAGTATTGTATGCAGTTTTCGTGAATAATCCGCGGCGGCGGTGTGAACGGTCTGTAAATTTACATTTTGCACCACGGATTGCGCGGCAAGGGCTCGTTCTTGAGTACGCACAGCGGCACGGTTTCCGTTGTATATTGCACCATTTCCGGCGTGACGCCGGCGGGAAACATCGATTGCATTGTGCAAAAGTCGTTTTTTCGGTGATTGATGCCGTGCGCATCGGTGGCAATGATATCGGCGAGTCCGTTCGCCAACAAGGCGGTTGCAAATGCCTGCGCATTTTCGCCGATTCTGCCCGTCAGCGAGTCGGCATTGACTTGAAACCGCGCGCCCAAGCGGTGCAATTCCGTAACGATTTCGGGGTATTTTTGAAAGGTAGGGTAGCGTTCGGGGTGCGCAATAATCGGGACGAGCCCGCGCTCCAAAATTTCTTCGGCAAACAAGATGGCTTTTTCAGGGGCGAACGGGCGCAGGCTGTATTCACACAGCAGATAGCGCGAACGGTTGACCGTTAAGTCTTCCGTATTTTCGGCTTCAAATATCCAGTCGTTTAAGAAAACTTCAGCGCCGCCGCAAACTTGTAACGGCAGGTTTTCCGCGCGTAAAAACCGATTTAATTCCGTCAGTTTTCGGTTTCGGATATAGAGAAAATCGTCGAGCGTGCGCAAGTCGGTCATATGCGGTGTCGCGGCAATAATCTGGATTCGGTTTTCCACTGCCGTTTTGCACATTTGCACGGTTTTTTCCATAGACGAAGCGCCGTCGTCCATATGCCATAAAAGATGGCAATGCAGGTCAATCATTTTTTTCTTCCTTTTCGCCGTCAACAGCCGTTTTTGCATTCGGCGGCTCTGCCGCGCCGTCGGCCGACGCGGACTTTGCGGGCGCGGGCTTCAAAATATGCACAATGCCTTCGTCGTTGAGCACTTTTAAAAGCGTCAACAAAAGCGGCAGTAAGAACAATCCCAAAAAGCCGAACAACTGCGTGCCGATATACATCGCGGCAAGCGTTAAATACGGCGGCAGCCCCAGTTGTGCGGAAACCAGCTTCGGCTCTACAATTTGGCGGATGATGCCGATAATCGCGTATAGCACCAACAGCCCGACGCCCAAACCGAACTTACCTGTACAGAAAGAAATGACCGCCCACGGAATTAAAATCGTACCCGTGCCGAGCACCGGCATAATATCCACAACGGCGGTGACCAATGCAATCGCGAAAATATAGCCGCCGGTATACAAGCGGCAGAGCTTGAGAACAGACAGACCAATGACCATTTCCATAAAAGTGATTCCGATAATGATGGAATACGATTTTCCCATTTTGCCGATGGTGGAAAAGGTGACTTGCTTGGCACGGATAACTGCGGCTTGCGAAGCGGGCTTAAACTGGCGTAAAATCCCGTCACGCAGGTTTTGATAATCCGCCGTCATAAAACAGCAGGAGACAATGCAGACCAAAAGTCCTGCGGCAAACATCGGGATTTGCTTCGCCGTGCCCCATACCGCGCCCAAGGGTGAGGACAGGACGGAAAA
>JBJEPR010000157.1:0-13144 GCA_051881335.1 Candidatus Fimenecus sp.
GGTTGCGGCGGTATTGCTGATTACCGTTTACCTGATTGTTGCGGGGATTCCCGCCATCCGTGAAATCGGTTTGATACAATTTCTGTTCGGCAAGGAATGGAAATCCACAGCAAGCGAGCCGCAGTTCGGGATTTTGCCGTTCATCTTAACGAGCGTGTACGGTACGGCGGGTGCTATCCTACTGGGTACGCCCATCGGCTTTTTGACAGCCGTGTATTTGGCGAAGCTTGCGCCGAAAAAGGTACGGGAGTTGGTCGGCAGTGCGGTTAGCTTGCTTGCGGGTATTCCGTCCGTGGTGTACGGCTTGGTGGGGATGATTGTGCTTGTGCCCGCTATCGGGAAACTGTTCCGCGTGCCGGACGGTGCGAGCCTGCTCGCCGCAATCATCGTGTTGGCAATTATGGTTTTACCGTCGATTATCAAGGTGTCGATGAATGCGTTGGAGGCTGTGCCGCCCGAATATGAGGAGGCGTCCTTAGCCCTCGGTGCAACACCCATAGAAACTTATTTTAAAGTGTCTGTTCCCGCGGCAAAAAGCGGCATTACCGCTGCGGTGGTGCTGGGCGTAGGGCGCGCCATCGGCGAGGCAATGGCAGTGATGATGGTTTCGGGCAATGTGCCGAATATGCCGTCGCTGTTTCAAAGCGTGCGGTTTCTCACCACGGCGGTCGCAAGCGAAATGTCCTACGCTTCCGGCTTACAGCGGCAGGCACTTTTTTCGATTGCACTGGTGCTGTTTTTGTTTATTATGTTGATTAACGCCACGCTCAATTTCTTTTTAAAACGAAAGCAGGAAAAATAATTGAAACACAAAACCATTTCCAAATCCCGCAAAGCATACGGTATCTTTATGCGGATACTGATGCTCTCGGCAGTGAGCATCACCTGTGCGCTGGTGCTGTTTTTAATTGTGTATGTGCTGTGGAAGGGCTTGCCGCACATCACTTGGACGCTGTTGTCCACAAAGCCGAGTTATCTGACAGGGAATATCGGTATTTTGCCGGATATTTTGAATACTTTGTATATCATTCTTGCCACGGTGGCGATTGTTTTGCCGCTCGGTGTCGGTGCGGCAGTGTATTTGACCGAATATGCCAAAAACAAGCGCGTGGTGACGCTGATTGAGTATGCCGCCGAAACGCTTTCCGGGATACCGTCTATCATTTACGGCCTTGTCGGTATGCTGTTTTTCTGCCAATTTTTAAATTTCAAAACTTCTTTGCTTGCAGGCGCGTTGACGCTGGTGATTATGAATTTGCCGACGGTGATGCGCACTACGCAGGAGAGCTTGAAAACCGTGCCGCAAAGCTATCGCGAGGGCGCGTTCGGCTTGGGTGCGGGCAAGTGGCGCGTCATTCACACGGTGGTTTTGCCGGGCTGTATAGACGGTATTGTGACGGGCTTAATTCTGTCTGTCGGCAGAATTCTCGGCGAGTCCGCCGCGTTGTTGTTTACCGCAGGCTTTGCCCATACGCTCAACGGACTGTTTACGGGTTTGAAAAGTGCAGGTGCCACGCTGACAGTTGCGCTGTATGTATATGCCAAAGAAGAGGGCGAGTTTGAAGTTGCCTTTGCGATTGCGGCCATTTTAATGCTGATGACGCTTTGCATTAACTTGCTGGCAGATGCCCTTGGGAAACTGTTTAAAAAGAGGAGAAATGTATGAGCAGTATCATTACGGTTTCGGATTTGTGTCTGTGGTACGGCAATACACAGGCACTGAAAAACATAAATATGGAAATCGAACAAAACACCATCACCGCGCTGATAGGACCGTCCGGCTGTGGAAAATCCACCTTTTTAAAAACGCTCAACCGTATGAACGATTTGGTGTCGGGTGTAAAAATCAGCGGCAAAATTGAATATGCGGGTACGGATATTTATGACCGCGCGGTCGATGTCAATATGTTACGCCGCGACATCGGTATGGTATTTCAAAAGCCAAATCCTTTCCCGATGAGTATTTATGACAATATCGCGTACGGTCCGCGCACGCACGGCATCAAAAACAAAGCAAAGCTCGACGATATTGTGGAGCGCTCCCTAAAAGACGCGGCAATTTGGGACGAGGTCAAGGACAGACTGAAAAAATCCGCCTTAGGGCTTTCGGGCGGACAACAGCAACGGCTGTGCATTGCACGCGCACTGGCGGTAGATCCGAAGGTGCTGTTAATGGACGAGCCGACCAGCGCCTTAGACCCGATTTCGACTTCAAAAATCGAAGACCTTGCAGGCGAGCTGAAAAAAAGGTATACTATTATCATCGTAACGCACAATATGCAGCAAGCAGTGCGTATTTCCGACAATACCGCCTTCTTTTTACTGGGGGATTTGATTGAATACGGAAACACGGAAAAAATGTTTGCGCACCCGAAAGAACAACGAACGGAAGATTATATCACGGGGAGGTTTGGGTAATGCGAAATCATTTTGACGAACAACTGGAGCTTTTAAACAGCGAATTGATTGAAATGGGCGCACTTTGCGAAAAGGTGATTGCCCTTTCTGCCGCGGCACTGTCGGAGGGCGACGCGCAAAGCGCGCGGCAGGTTGCGCCGCTGGACCGAAAAATCGACCAAATGGAACGCAGTATTGAAGCGATTTGCTTAAAAATGCTGTTACAGCAGCAGCCCGTAGCACGGGATTTGCGGCAGATTTCGGCGGCGCTGAAAATGATTACCGATATGGAGCGAATCGGCGACCAAGCAGAAGATATTGCCGAAATCATCACCTTTTTGAACGGGCGCACGGGTGCGGAATGTAAGGATATTGACCGTATGGCGAAAGCAACCATTCAAATGGTGACGGACAGTATTGACGCCTATGTGCGAAAAGATACGGCACTTGCCCAAACCGTATTGCAAAGCGACGATTTCGTAGACGATTGTTTTCAAAAAATCAAACAGTCACTCATTCGTATGATTGCGGAAAATACCGCCGACGGCGAATATGCGTTGGATTTGTTGATGATAGCCAAATATTTTGAGCGCATCGGCGACCACGCCACCAACATTGCGGAATGGGTGCAGTTTTCCGTCACGGGTGTGCACAAAGGAGAAACAGAACTATGATTTGGTGTGTAGACGATGATGACGCCATTCGCGATATTGAGGTATATACCTTACAATCCACGGGCTTTGAAGCGCGCGGATTTGCCGACGGCGCGTCTATGTTTGCGGCTTTGCCAACGGAAAAACCGCAGCTGATTATACTGGATATTATGCTCCCGGGGGAGGACGGCGTCGCACTGCTCAAAAAATTGCGCGCCGCACCCGCCACACAAAAAATTCCCGTGATTATGGCGACTGCCAAGGGAATGGAATATGATAAAATCCAAAGCCTCGATTTGGGCGCAGACGATTACCTCGTCAAACCCTTTGGCGTAATGGAAATGGTTTCCCGTGTGAAAGCGGTGCTGCGCCGTTGTACGCCGGAGCAAAGCGAGACGCTGTCCGTTTTGGGCTTAACCGTGAATACGGTGGCACGCACAGTCACGGCAGACGGCGAAAAGATACAACTGACCTATAAGGAATTTGAAATTCTGCGGCTGTTGATGTCACATATCGGCACGGTGTTCACCCGCGAACAGTTGCTGTCCGAGGTGTGGGGAACGGATTATTACGGCGAAACGCGCACGGTGGATATGCACATCAAAACTCTGCGGCAAAAGCTTTTAAAATACGGCGCGTTGATTCAAACGGTTATCCATGTCGGCTATCGAATGGAGGCAGACCTATGACCAAAAAGCTGTTTCGCTCGGTACTGCTTGCCGTTTCGGTGGTTTTGACAATATGCTTTTTCAGTATTACCGGCACCCTGTTTGCCTATTTTTCCGATGCACAGAAAGCGCAGTTGGAAACACAGCTTTCCTATGCCGCCGCCGGAGTTGAAACGCAGGGCGCGTCATATTTGCAGGCAGTAAAAGATGATACATACCGCCTGACGCTCATTTCTGCGGACGGTACGGTGCTTGCGGACACCGAAGCCGACGCCGCCTTAATGGAAAACCACGCGGACCGTGCGGAGTTTATGGAAGCACAGCAAAACGGCAGGGGAGCATCTTCGCGCTATTCCGAAACCCGTACCGAAAAAACGGAATACCTTGCCGTCCGTCTTTCCGACGGTACGGTGTTGCGGATTTCCGTCAGCCGTACAACCTTTTTCAGTCTGTTTTTAAAACTGCTTTTGCCGTTGGCTTTGGTGTTTTTGTCCGCCATCGTTGTTTGCGCTTTTCTTGCAAGGCGGTTAGCCAAAAGTATAGTGAAGCCCTTAAACGAGATTTCCTTTGACGCGCCTTTAGACAGCAATTCCTATGAAGAATTAGCCCCGATGCTCAAACATATGGACGCGCAAAACAAACGCATTCGCAGGCAACTGGAAGACCTGCAAAAAATGCAAAACGAATTTGACACGATTACCGCCAATATGCGGGAAGGCTTGGTGCTTTTAAACGGGAAAGGTACGGTTGTCCATATCAACGCCGCTGCGAAAACATTGTTTTCGCTGACGGAGTCTTGCGTCGGCATGGATTTTCTGACCGTGGACCGCAGTGTGGAAGCGACGCAGTGTGTCCGTACCGCGCTTGCGGGCGGCAGTGCGGAGTGTACGGTGCAAAAAAACGGCAGAGACTATCTTTTGCACTGCTCGGGGATTTCCGAAGGCGATACTCCCGCCGGCGCGGCATTGTTGCTTATCGATGTGACGGAAAAATTGCGCGCCGAGCAGAATCGCCGCGAATTTACCGCCAATGTTTCCCACGAATTGAAATCCCCGTTGCAATCCATTATCGGCAGTGCGGAATTGATTGAAACGGGACTTGTGCATCCTGCGGATTTGCCGCGGTTTGTCGGGCATATTAAAACCGACGCGCAACGGCTTGTTACGCTGATTAACGATATTATCCGCCTTTCGAAGCTCGATGAAAATACCGAAATGGTAAAGGAACCTGTCGATGTGTACGCACTCGCGCTGGCGGTGGCAGATGCGCTTGCACCCACGGCAGCAAAGCGAAATATCCAAATCGAGGTGCAAGGCGAAAAAACAGAAACCGTCAGCGTGCGGCAGTTGGTGTATGAAATCCTTTATAATCTTTGCGACAATGCGGTGAAATACAATCAAGACGGCGGCAAGGTAACGGTGACGGTCTGCGCCGAACAGGGGAAGGTTCGCCTGTCGGTGCAGGATACAGGTATTGGGATTGCGCCCGACCAAAAAGAACGCATATTTGAGCGCTTTTACCGTGTCGATAAAAGCCATTCCAAAGAAACCGGCGGCACGGGATTGGGACTCTCGATTGTCAAGCACGCCGTGCAGTATTTGAACGGGCAAATCTCTGTAGAAAGTCAAGAAAATGTGGGCTCGGTGTTTACGGTTATTCTGTAAATTCAAAAAATAACAGCCGCCGACAATTTGCAAAGTGCAGATTGTCGGCGGCTTTCTTGTGTTATGCAATTTATGCGAAAATTGCCATACCAAGCGTGCCGAGCACCATAAGGCACAGCCCCAAAAATGCTTTTTTGGTGAGTTTTTCGTGAAATACAAAATAGGAGAATGCAATGGATACCAGGATGCTTAATTTGTCAATCGGGACGACAACACTGACCACGCCGTTTTGAATGGCGTAATAATAACAGAGCCACGAAGCGCCCGTTGCAAGCCCCGAAAGGATAATAAATACCAGTTCGCGTTTGTCGAGGGTTTTGACTTGACTTTGCTTTCCCTTTGCAAATACAATGCCCCAAGCCATACAGAGCACCACAAGCGTACGCACCGATGTGCCGAGGTTGGATTCCACATTTTCAATACCGATTTTGGCAAGGATAGAGGTTGCGGCGGCAAATACGGCGGAAAGTACTGCATACAGCCGCCAACGCCCGTTTTCCTCGACTTTGTCGGTCTGCTTTTTTTCCACCATTAAAAAGATACCTACGGCAAGCAGAGCCGTACCGATGAGCTTGACTGCCAAATGGTTGGTTTCCTGAAAAATCACAATCGCGAGCAACACTGAAAGCACCGTGCTCGATTTGTCAATCGGTACAACCTTGTTGACATCGCCTATGGACAGCGCTTTGAAATAGCAAATCCAAGAAGCGCCCGTTGCAAGTCCCGAAAGCACCAAAAACAGCAGAGATTTTGCGCTGATTGCGCCGATATCCCGAAAAGAGCCGACAATAAAGGTCATCAGCACGGAAAAAAGCAGTACCACAAAGGTGCGTATTGCCGTTGCCACATCCGAATCGGTCTTTTTGATGCCGCATTTTGCGAGAATAGAGGTAAGCCCCGCAAAAACTGCCGACAAAACTGCCATAAGTAACCACATATGTATCGCCTCAGGGTTCAGTATACCACCTCGGCGACAGTATCGCAACAGGGTTTGTCTGTTTTTTCCGATTTCTTACAGTTCTCGATTGACAATCTGCAAGCTCTCGTATATAATTACTTTTGTTACCCCGTGTGAAAAGTGAAACGGGAGGAAGGTCTGTTTGTTGGAGCAGGACGCATTAAAACAAATTCGCAATAAAAATTTATCGGATATTTTAGATGTTTTGCGCCGAAAGGGCGCGTGTAGCTTAACACAGCTTGCTGAAAATACAGCAGGTGGCTTGACCACCGTGACCAAATGCGTGCAGCAGGGGATGGGGTACGGTATGATTTTTGAAGGGGAAACCGCTGACTCCACGGGCGGTCGAAAGCCCAAGCAGTATGTGTTAAACAAAGCATATCAGTATTTCTTGTTTTTGATTGTGGATAACGATGACTTGCTTTGTAAGGTCTGTAATTTTCAGTATGAAGCGATAGAGGAATATTCTTTGCGGTTTACGCCGACAGAGTATCTGTCGCAAATCTTCAAAAGCATTGACAATGCGATGCAAAAATACGCTGTCGGTACGGTTTGTCTTGCTCTGCCGTGTGTGTTAAAGGACGGCGTCGTGCAAGATTGGTTTTACAATCCGCAGGCTGTCGGCTTTGATGTGCGCGCGGCGATTGCCGAACGGTATGCTTGCAATGTGCTTGTGCAAAATGATATGAAACTGACCGTGCTCGGCGAGTGCGCGCAAAATCGGGAAAATGTCAAAAATATCGCTACGGTGCAGTTTGGGCACAACGGTATCGGTGTCGGCGAAATGATAAACGGCAATGTTTTGGAGGGTGCTTCGGGCTTTGCCGGCGAGGTAAGCTATACCGCTGATTTGCGCAAAAACATTATGGGCGTTGCGTACCCCGCGAAAATCGTCCGCAACATTGTCATCTATTTAAATCCCGAAGTGATTGTGTTTTACCGTTCCTCGAAGCAAAATCAGTTTGCAGAGATTTTTAAAACGGCAATGAAGGGCTTGCCCGCATATGCCGTGCCGGAATACGAAATTTCCGACGCCTATTATGACCGTATCGTCAGCGGATTTCTGTTGTTGATAAATCAAAATGTGTATTATAAAAAAACGGAGGAAGAAAATGAGTAAAAGCAAGATGTTAAAGGATAAGACGACGCGGGAAATTTTAGCGTTTTCTCTGTTGCCGTTTGGTATGAGTACGATTTACAGCCTGCTCGGCACAGCGCTGAATATGTACTTTACCGATGTGCTCGGGCTTTCGCTTGCAATGACCAGTATCGTGCTTTCGGCAACCAAGGTTTGGGATGCCATCAACGATCCGATGATGGGTATGATTGTTGATAAAACCCATACCAAAATGGGCAAATGCCGCCCATACGTGTTTTGGCTGAGCGGTCCGGTTATCATTGTTACCGCGCTTTTATTTGCGCCGGTCAATTTCGGGCAAACAGGCAAC
This sequence comes from Candidatus Fimenecus sp., assembly GCA_051881335.1. Classification (GTDB taxonomy): domain Bacteria; phylum Bacillota; class Clostridia; order Oscillospirales; family Acutalibacteraceae; genus Fimenecus. The sequence continues at coordinate 7,789 of JBJEPR010000157.1, forward strand.
TTCATTTATGCGATTATTGCCTATTTGCTGTACTACACAGTTTACACGGCATTGGATATCCCGTATCAGGGGTTAATCCCGCTGGTTTTCCCGGAGGACAAAAAACGCGTAAAAGCCATTTCGTTCAGCAATATCCTCGGGTCTCTCGGCTCGGTTCTGCCGTCGCTTTTGTTCTTTACGATTGCCGGCTTCTGGGGCAGAGACAACCAAAAAATGGGCTATTTCGGCTCTGCGCTGATTTTCGCCGTGATGGCAGGCGTACCGATGTTCTTCTCGGCATTCGGCTTTAAAGAAAAGGTTTATATTCCGCCGAGAAAGGAAAAATATTCCGAAGGCTTAAAGATTGTCTTTAAAGATAAAAAGTTTGTCTGTCTTGCCATAGCAGCATTTTTCTCCTCTTTAATGAATATCGGCGCGTCTATGTTCCTGCCGTATTTTGCAAAATGGAACTGTGCAGGCGTTATTCCGATTGATTCTCTTTGCAACTGGATATACAATACATTCGGTATCAATATTCAACTGACCAGTGAAGGCTTGTTGACGCCGCTTTTGCAAGTCGGCAGCGGTGCGTCCTACATGCTTTCTATGGCGCTTGTACCGTGGTTCTTAAAGAAAATGGACAAGAAAACGCTTTGGATTGGCGTTTCGCTCGCAGGCATTGTTGCCGATGTGCTCTGCTTTGTTATCGGGGTTTGGGTTGTGCCGTACAACACCGTGGCAGGCGCTGTGGTGTATACCATTTTGCGTTTCTTCACCAATTTCCCGGTCGGCATAATTACCGTTTTGTTGGCGGCGATGTTCTCCGATGTGGTGGACGATTTGGAAATGCGTACCAACAAACGCCTCGAGGGTACGGTGTTCTCCTTCCGCAGTCTTGCCGGTAAGATTTCCTATGCGTTGTTCAATGTAATTATGCTGAACATCGTCGATGCGTTCGGCTACAATGCGGAAATTATGACAAAGCTGACGGATAACTTGACAAAGCCGCTTATCCAAAGCACCACACAGGCGGCAATTTACGACGGCGTCAACTACACCACGCTTCTCAATGTTATCTTCTTTATGCTGACGGCGCTCGGCGCAGTAGGTCTTTTGTTGCAAACCATTCCGATGTTCTTCTATAAATTTGACGAAAAAGCGCAGGAGGGCAAGTTGAAAGCCTTCCGCGAAGCAAAAGAAAAACAAGAAGTTGAAGAATTGAATGCTTTGGCGGCAGAAGGCGCACAGCAGTAAAATGCGGTCTTTCCAAAAGGAGAAAAAATGAAAAAAGTGATAAAAGCAGTCGCGATACTTCTTTGTATCGTGCTTGTAGGAGGCATTCTGTTCGTGGGTGCAGGTTATTTCGGCAGTAAATCGAAAATGGAAAAAACAGAAATCGAAACCTTTCAAACAGAAAATGAAAATTTCAAGGTTGCGATTATTTCCGATTCACAACTGCCGCCGACGCAGGAACAGTTAGAAGCGGACGATACATATTTACAAAATCTCAAAAATGCCCTGACAGTCATTAAAAAAAATGATGTCGATATGATTTTGTATGCCGGTGACATCGGTGATTTGGGCACGCGGTTTGCGTTTCAGACCTATATGGACGCCATAGACGAGGTGTTCGGCGAAGATAAGCCCATCATACAAACCATTATGGGCAATCACGACTATTGGAACAAGAGCGTGTTTACCGCTATCAATCACAGAAAAGCGTTTCAGCAGATTACAGGTCAGTCTCCGTGGACGCATTATGTGGTCAACGGCTATCACTTCATCGGGGTTTCGCCCGATTACGGCAGTATGACTGCCGCCTACAATATTGCCGCAAAGTGGTTGGACGAGGAGTTGCAAAAAGCGCAGGCGGATTCCGACGGCAAGCCGATTTTTGTCATGACGCACAACCAACCCGTCAACACCAGTTACGGCAGTGAGGATTGGGGCGACAGCACGCTCAATGCGGTGTTGGAAAAATATCCAAATGTCATCAATTTCAGCGGCCATGTGCACTATTCGTTGTTAGATGAGCGTTCTGTTTGGCAGGGTGCATATACGGTTATCAATACGCAGTCACTCTCTTATACGGAACTCGAAACGGGCAAAGAAAACGGTACCATTCCACCGAATGCCGATGCAACCCCGATGGGCTACATTATGGAGTTCCAAGAGAACGAAATTCTCTTGCACCGTATCAATTTTGCCGACGGCAATATGGGGGAAGAGGAAAAAGCGGATATGCTTTGGACTTTCTCTCTGCCGTATACCAACGACGGACGGTATGCCTTTGATACACGCAAAGCTGACAATCAAGCGCCCGTTGTGACGGATACCACAGGTACGGCAACGCTGAAAGACGGCAATGTGGAACTGTCCTTTACGGCGGCAGAAGATGACGATTTCGTCCATTCCTATAAAGTCGTAATTGACGATAAAGAATCAAAGTACTTTTTCAGCGATTTCTATAACGGCTTAGAGGATATGCAAAAAACCGTGACCTTCACGCTTCCCGCGCCGACAGACGGCACAAAGCACACTTACAAAATCTATGCTGTAGACAGTTGGGATGCAGAAAGCGCAGATTGTGTGCAAATCGAAACCGAATAAAGAAATCCAACCGAAAAACACCCGACAGGCAGTAAAATGTCTGTCGGGTGTTTTTGACTTATGGTTCTTTAAGTGCTTTCCAAAATTTTACCTGTGCGGATATGGAAACAAAGCGTGTGGACTTTTCCGTTTTCGGTGTATGCTGTTTTCATCATATCGGTGTCTATAAATTCGGCGGATTGTATGGTCACATTCTTATCGGCAAAGGTATCCTTTAATACGGCAAGCTGTTCGGGTGTGTATTCGCTGACATTGTCCGAAATAAACAACAAGTTACCAAAAGTGCTGTTGATTTTCGCAAGCAGTTTTCGCTCTTCAAAGGTCATTTTGTTGTTTTGGTCACGCAATAAAAATACATCGGGGTCGTTTTTCCACGCTCTGCCGTCTAAATGGCGGCGGAATATGGAGTTACACACGGCGTGGGGCGTGGAAACCTCTTCGCGGATAACATCTTTTTTCTGCTTCCATTTCATCGAAATATCCGAACCGATGCGGCAGTAATCCACCTTGCCGAAGGCGGGCATCATCGGTACGCCGCAACCCAAAATCAGCTTGTCGCCGCAGCATTCCCGAATAAAATCCATCGCGTCGCACATAATTTCGCCGCGGGATTTGTTATGCATAGGCAGTACGCACGCGCCGTACAGGAAGTCAAGTTTGACCAAATCAAAGCCCCACTCATTCAAAATGGTGTTGAAAACATCTTTCAAATATTTTCGTGCGCCCTCGTTGTAAATATCCAACGAGTAAAAGCCGCCCCAGTTGTGTCCCGTTTTGTAGGGCTTGCCGTTTTCGTCTTTAATAAACCAATCGGGGTGTTCCCCGAACAGTTTCGACTTTTTAACGCCTGCAAAGGGTGCAAGCCAAAGCCCTGCAAGCATACCGCCTGCGTGAATATCGTCTGCAATGCTTTTCATACCCGAGGGGAATTTCTTTGTATCGGTGCAAAGCCAGTCGCCGATTGCCGCCTGATAACCGTCGTCAATCTGAAAACAGTCAAAGGGCACATCTAATGCCTTAATGCTTGCCAAATCACGGCGCACCACTTTTTCGTCCACATTGCCGTAATAATTATACCAAGTGGTGTAGCCCGTGCGGCGTTTTGTTTCACGGCAGGTAACGCCCATTTTTGCAAAGTATTCGTCAAATGCCGCGTCGTATTCGCCTTTGATAACCGCAAGGGACAACAGTTCTGTTTCCGTCGTAAAGGTTACGCCAGCAAGTTCCTTGTCAATGAAAACCGCATTTTTGCGCATATCAAAGGTAACCACGGTGTAGCCCGAACGCTCGGAAAGCGAGCCGAAAATTTCCACTGTGTTTTCGTTGCGGATATAGCCGTATGACCAACCGTAAAACACATTGGCTGTGCGGGGATATTTCCAAAACAGACTGTCGCCCGATTTCGGGAAACCGATATTTCCGATCGGCGTTTTTGTGATGCAAAATTCCGTCAGTTTGGTAAGTTCCCGCATACTTTCGCCGTAAGCATATTCAAAACTGTCTGTCCAACTTTGATAGCCGTTTACAAATACACGCTCTGTTTTCTCAAAGGTGCGCGGGAAAATGAATTGCAAAACCTTAAAAGATACGGCGGTGTGGGGCACGAGAAATGCAAAAAGGCAGTTGCCCTCTGTTTTGGTTTTAATTTCAAAATCCTCGTTTTGCAAACAGTCGGTTGTCTTTTCTTTGCCGTTTGCAGTGTAAACAGCACGCAAAGTAAGATTGTCAAAATTCATAAATCTGTCTCCAAAATAAGTTTAGAATTTATATGTATAGGTTTCGCCTTTTGGAACGGTTATTGTGTCGCCGTTGATTTGTACGGTGTAATTTTCGCCGTTTTGCACAGTAATATCTACCGTTTTACCGCACAGTTCCATACCCTGTATTTGGAAGTTTGCCCAAGCACTCGGCAAATTCGGTTTCATTTGGAACGCGTCAAAGCCTGTCGGTCTGTAACCCAAAATGCCCTCGGTGAAAATGCGCAGATACAGCGCACTTTCGGCGGAAAGTTGGGCAGAATTGCCCTCGGGGAACGCCTCCACAGGATAGGGTGGGTGACAGCCCAGCATTCGCTCTTTGGTGTATGCGGTCAGCATATTTAAAGCCTTTTCGCTTTCGCCTACATAGAAAAGACCGCGCATACCGTACAGCGCCGCACGGTCCCAATAGGTTTTGGTACCGCTTTTTGTTAAAATACCGCTGTCTTTGGAAAGTTTATCGGACAGCAGTGCTTTTACCGTACCGTCTTTTCGTGTGTCAATACCAACCGTAAGCGGTAGGCAAATCCATGAGCGCAAATGCGGTTCTTCCTCGCAATATTGATAAGTTTCAAAGCCCTCTACATTGGCACCGAAATAATTTTCAATGCCGTTTTCGATTTTCTCTGCCAACGCCCGATATTGTTCTGCTTTCTCTGTCTCGCCCAATTCTTTGTAAAGATATTGAAGCGACAAAAACGCGTCATAGGTAATCACCGATGTGGAAAGGTTGGCTTTCCCGCTTTCAAAGCGATTTTCCAGCTCGTCACTATCACTTTTCACAATACCGTCTGCTGTGATTTGGCTTTTTACATAGGTTGCCGCCGTTTCAATGGACGGCAAAAATTCCAGGGCCTTTTCACGGTCACCCGTGCTCAAAAGATAACGGCAAAGCCCGTAGAGGAACATGGAACTGTCTCCGCGGTCACCTGCGCCGTACCAAAGCCCGTCACCGCAGGCAATAATACTTGTGGGAATTGCTTTATCAGGTTTTGCAAGGTCGGCGTACA
>JBJEPR010000158.1:0-12947 GCA_051881335.1 Candidatus Fimenecus sp.
TTGGAATGCGGAGGCTTTTTAGAATGTACGCTGTAAATGATACCGTGATGTACGGGCAATCGGGGATTTGCAAAATTACGGAAATCTGCGATAAAAAATTCGGCAGAGAAACGCTGAAATATTATGTCTTGCGTCCGGTATACGGCGACAATACGGTGATATATTGCCCTGTGGACAGCGATAAGGTGCACATACGAAAGCTTTTATCGGCAGAAGAGGTGATTGCACTGATTCGGGCAATGCCCGAACAGCAAGGGGATTGGATTGAGAATGACAATCTGCGCAAAGAAGCGCAAACAGAGGTTTTACGCCGCGGCGACCACAAAGAACTGATTGCGCTGATTAAAACGCTGTACCAAAAGCGCACGGAAACGGAAAACAGCGGCAGACGCTTCCACCGTGCCGATGCCGAGGCAATGGCACAGGCGGAAAAAATACTGTATCAGGAATTTGCGCAGGTGCTGGATATTGCGCCCGACGAGGTTGTGCCGTTTATTATCGGCAAAATCGAAAAAACGGCAAAACAGTAAGTCTGCGGTTACAAATTCTCCAAAACGGTTTGGATATTTGCCGTAATGCAAATTGCACGGGCGGCAATCTCCGCCGGACAATAGGCTCTTTCAAGATTGACACAAGCGTAAACGGCATTCGGATTTTCGCTTACCGCTTGCCAAAACGGGTATTTAATGATAACGGGCGTATTCATTCCCACGCCGAGTTCCAAAAACAGAATGTGGGAATTGTTATGTCGGCGCAAAAACTCTGCATAACGGTTTGCCGCCGCATACCAGCCCGCGTCCTGAACGAATGTATCGTCGCATCGCAAATGCATTGTCATCGGTGCGCCGCATACGGGGCATTTCGGGATAAGCTCTGTCGGAATTTTCATATCTTTTTGCTGTGCGAGCATTTGCCGCACGGCTTTTTCATTGTCATAGGTCTTTTGATGACAGGCTTTTTCGCACTGCCAAAGTCCGTAATCCCCCTGTGTGTAAAACAAACTCTTTTTGGGGAATCCCGCTTTTTGAAACTGATGGTCAACATTGGTTGTAATGACAAAATACGCTTTTTGCTTCACCAAATCCAAAAGACGGGCATATACATCTGTGGGCGCGTCCGTATAGCGATTTACGAAAATATGCCTACTCCAATATGCCCAATATACCTCAGGGGATTCAAATGGATAAAACCCGCCCGAATACATATCGTGAAATCCGTATTTGGCTTCAAAATCCGCAAAATATTTTTGAAAGCGTTCTCCGCTGTAAGTCAATCCTGCCGCGGCGGAAAGCCCTGCGCCCGCACCGATAACTACCGCGTCCGCCGTTTGCAGTTCTTCTTTGAGCCGTTTTATATTATCCGAGAAGCTCTCGGTAGATGGCATAGTCCAAGTCTTTGAAAACATTAAAAATCACCTCAATTTTACTGTTTGTCTGCTTTTTATAGTTTTTTACCGTTCGTATGGCAATTTCTGCGGCATGCCTGTTCGGAAAATGAAATTCCCCCGTAGAGATACAGCAAAATGCAATGCTTTTCACACCGTTTTGTTCGGCAAGCGCCAAGCAAGAACGGTAACAGGCGGCGAGCATAGTTTCGTCTTTTTCGGTAACATTGCCCTCTATAATCGGCCCGACTGTGTGTACTATAAATTTGCACGGCAGGTTATAAGCTTTTGTCATCTTTGCCTGCCCTACGGGCTCTGCGTAACCTTGCCTTTCCATAATTTCGGCACATTCTAACCGAAGTTCTACGCCGGCATAGGTGTGAATAGCGTTGTCAATGCAGTGATGACAAGGGTAGAAGCAACCAAGCATTTGGCTGTTTGCGGCATTCACAATCGCATCACAGCGAAGCGTTGTAATATCGCCCTGCCAAACATAAATCTCCTTTTCAATCGGGGCAAGCGATACATAATCGGTAACACCTTTTCTTGCAATTTCCGCTTGTAAATATTCATTCTGCACTTTTAAAAAATGTGTATCGATGCATTTCGGCGGGCGTACATTCATCAGCGCGCGAAGCAATCGCTTTTGGTCTGCTTCGCTTTGCGGGATTGCCGTCTTGGTATCCTGCGGTTGTTCTTGTAATAAATACTGTATTAAAAACATTCTTTTTTCTGACTGTGTCATTGTTTCCGCATTCCTTTCAATACCGAAATGTAAAAGCCGCGCAACCAGCAGCATGCGCGGCTTTTGTCTGACATTTCAAACGAGAAATTATGCTCTGACTACGCTGATGCGCTCTTGGATATGGTTGCCGTTGGTAGCCTCATCAAGCATTGCGATAGCATAATCCGCATAACTGATGATGCTTTCACCTTTGGAATTAAGTGTTAATTCCTCACCGCCGAGAATGTATTTGCCGGTACGCGCACCGTCTGCTCTGAAATCTCCCGCAGGGCTTATAAATGTCCACTTTACATCATTTCTCTGCCGAAGTTCTGCAAGCGCTTTTCCCTGTGCTTTTGCAAGCGGCAAAAACTGCGGCGGGAAATCTGCTCCATCACTGACAACGGCGGTGTGCTCCGGATTCACATACAGGCTGCCCGCGCCGCCAACGACAAGCAAACGCGTATTTGTTCCGGAGAGAATGTCGCACAAGTGCTTTAAAGAAGTGCTGTGTTGGGGGAGAAGTTCTTCCGCCCAAGCACCGAAAGCGTCAATCACGACATCAAAATCTTTTAAATCAGCAGCAGTCAAATCAAACAAATCTTTTTTCAGCACATTTTGCGCCGCAGACCGGTTTTCGTCACGCACTACGGCGGTTACCTCTAATCCTCTGTTGACTGCTTCCTCGACAATCAGTTTCCCGGCTCTTCCGTTTGCGCAAATTACTGCAATTTTCATATTATGTTCCTCCTTAATAATCGGTTTTCGCCGAATATTTCTCAAAAATGCTTCTTTTGGGTTATGCTTGAAACATCGGAACGGCCGTTCTCCGCTTGCTTCGGTTTCATTATATCGAGAACAGTTTCCAATGTAAAGTAAGCACTATTTTGTGGTGTAGTTACCAAAAAGGAACGATTGCGCATTTTCAAGGCTTATTAAAGCTAAATATTTTTGTAAATCTGTTGATTTTTTACGGAAAGGTATTGTATAATCAAAACAGAAAATACTTTTTATAATTTTGAGGAGACGCTCATTTATGCGTGCACAAAACATACAGAAAGAACTGCCCGCTTGCCCTGTGGAGACAACGCTGACTTTAATCGGAGACAAATGGAAGGTACTGATACTGCGCGATTTAATGCCGGGCAAAAAACGCTTTGGGGAATTAAAAAAATCCATTGGCAGTGTGTCGCAAAAGGTATTGACTGCACAGCTGCGCGATATGGAAGCAAACGGTCTTGTGCACCGACAGGTGTATGCCGAAGTACCGCCGCGGGTGGAATATTCTCTTACAAAGCTCGGGCAGAGCCTGAAACCGGTTTTGGACGCTATGCAAAATTGGGGAGAGGAATATAAGGAAACGCGAAACGGATAAAATCGGACAAACAGAAAAAGCAACGCCTTTGTCTTTTGGACAAAGGCGCTGTGCATATGTGGGTAGAGTTAAATTATATTAACGCGTTATAAAGCGTCGGAACAAATGCACCGAGAATGTACGGTACGGCGAATGAAAATGCGATGGAAGTAAACAGCGTGATGCCGTATCTCTGCAAAAACGCGCCGCCGTACAGAATACCGAAAATCGGTGCGACAATGATTTTGACAAACAAATTGGATTTGCCTTTGCCGTAAATTTGCTCTTTCAAGGTCAGGGCGTCCTCCCACTGCGGGAACAAATTGGTCAGGCACGAAATGCCCATCCATAAAAACAGGAAGTTGGCAATGTGCACCATACCGCTGTTTGTAAAGAATTCTCCGAAATAATAGATATTCACCGCGCCGACGGAAACTGTAATCAGCCCCAACAGCAGATTAAACAGGAACGGGAAAAAGCACACGCCGAATGAAACCGAGCGCTTACGGATAATTTCATGCTCGATATGCCCGCACATTTCATTGGTGCGCAAATATCTGCCGTCTTCAATCAAAACTTCGTAGACGCGGCAGGTCAAATGTTCAAAAAACGCCTGTAAAAAGGTACCGATAATCGTACTATATTTGACAATCAGATAGAAAACTCTCATGAGATATCATAATCCCCCTCAAACAAGATTTGGTCCAGCGTGACCGAGCCGTCTTTATAGCCGGTGACCTCTTCTGGAATGGTGTAGCCGTAGCTTTCCAGCATATCTATAATCTCATTATAGGCGGTTTCTTCGCCCGCCGCCGCCGCACAAAGTGCAACGGTATAGACAGTCTGCACAGAGGGAGAGGAACTTTGATAGGCTGTATCCACAGTGGTATATGCCTCGCTGTAATTGCCCTGCGCCAAAAGCATTAACGCCTTTTGGCGATAAAACTCGCTGGATAAATCCTCCGAAGCGGCAAGGGCTTCATCACAAAGGGCGGTTGCTTCTTCATACTGCCCGGCAACGCGCTTCTCAATCACGCGGGCGAGTGCGGGGGAGTTGTCTTCTATATTGAAATCCGACATCAGCTTACACATCGGTTCAATATCGCGTCCGGTTTTGGCGTATAACTCCGAAAGCAACGGTGCATACAGCCATACCATATCCGGTGCCGTGTCACGGATTTCCTCTAAAAAGACAATTTGCGTATCCAAATCTTTTCCGCTCAGCAAGGCGACATAATATTTGTAAAACGCCAACATCGCCGAATGGTATTGCTTCGCTTTGGGAGAATATGCATCAGCAGAAGCCGTGGTTTCTTCCGTTGTGTCCTCGTCTGTCTGTGCGGAGGAGACAGGCGTGGTTTTTAACTCGTCTAACTGCGCGATAATGTCATCATAGGGAATATCCTGCGGGGCGGTGGTCTCATACGCCGAAAGCAGAGACCCTGCGGCTTCTGCCGTTGCCATAATGTCCGCGGAAGTGTCCAACACCTTTTTCAAAGAACGAAAATGCGGTAAGGACATTTCCCAGGAATGAATGTTGGACGCCGGCTCGGTAAGTCCGCTGACATAACCTAAATCAGCGGCAAGCAAAATCTCACGCTTATACACAAGCTCGCCGTTAATGTGGTTGTTGACCATTGTGTTGGCGGCGGAGGCGTATGCGTCCAAGGCGGAATACATTTTCTTTTCCGCGCGCAGGCTGTCTGCTTTCTGCACGGCAACAAATGCTTCGGTATGGTCGGCAAATACATAGCCGCCGTAGAACACAAAGCAAATAGCGACGATGGCAAAAAAGATGTTTAAAAAGTCGAACGGATAATGCCGTAGCCCCGAATCACAGTCCGCGCAGTACGGGGAGTTGGGATTTTCGGCTGTGCCGCGCCGTTTTTCCCCACAGCAGTCGCAAAGCTCGTCTTCGGGAATCGGTTCGTTTGCAGAAGATGATTTTTCGGTTGCGGGGGGGATTTCCCCTGTGGAAAGTTCGATTTCAGGGTCAACTGGTGCAGCTTCCGCAACCTCTTTGGCTTCAGCTTTTGCACGGTCCAGTTCCTCTTGAAAAACCTTTGCCAATTCCTCCATTTCGTCGTGTAGGGCCTGTTCCTCCGCAGCTTTCGCTGTGGGCACAACAGGCTCAACGGGTTCAACGGGCGTGTCTTGTGGTGTGTCGGCAGGCAAGCCGTTTAATTCGTTTAAATCACTCAAGGCTATTCCTCCTTGCATAATATCTATACCATAATACCATATCTATAAGACAAATTCAAACCATTTTGCTGATTTTTGAAAAGTTTACAATTTCGCCATATCGTAATTGCGCCCGACGCACCGATGTGGTATACTGCCTATGGAAAAAGGAGTGAGCGACAGTGAAAAAGAAAAAACACCGTTTTCGTGCAGGGATAATTTGTATATTGGTGCTTTGCCTTGCGGCGGGCGGCACAGCGGGGTGGTACTTCGGTATGTATACCAAGGATTTTAAAGTAACAAAGGGCGAAATTTTTTCGGAGGTATACGAAGGGGATTTTTACGAAAATCTGCCGTTTGACGACTATTTACAGCCGGTGGATTTACCTGTCGATACATACCTCGTCGATATTCGCGACTGCGGCGCGCGCACCGACTTTGAAAATAACCGTGACGCGATACAAACCGCAATCGATGAAGCCGCCGCACACGGCGGCACGGTGGTTGTCCGCGGCGGGGCGTATGTGACGGGCAGTTTAACCTTAAAAAGCAATGTAACGCTGTTTGTGGAAAAAGGCTCTGCGCTGGTGGCTTCGCGCAATGCGGCAGATATGGACAAGGGTTGTTTGCTATATGCGGAAAACGCCGAAAATATTATGCTAACGGGCGGCGGCAAGCTGTGCGGCGAGGGGAATTATTATTCTTTAGCGCCGAAAGAAGCGCCGAAAACCGAGCCGTTCGAGAAAACGCTCGGGGTTTGGGAGATGCGGCAGGAATACCGCTACCGCGTGCGGTTTGCACACGAAAGCAAATACGGTAATTTGGTGCGGCTGTGCGGTTGCCGCGGCGTGACGATTGCGAATTTTATGTTGGAGAATTCCGCTGCGTGGACGCTGGAACTCAATGGCTGTGACGGGGTACAAATTCGGGATTTTGTCATCAACAACAACCGCCATATTGCCAACACCGACGGCATAGATGTCGCAGGCTCGTCCAATGTGACGATAGACCATTGCTTTATTTCCACAGGGGATGACGGGATTGTGCTCAAAAACAGCAAATCGCTTGGGAAACAGGCGATGATGGAAAATGTGACCGTGCGCGACTGCAAGGTGACCTCCTGCACAAACGCATTTAAAATCGGCACGGAGACAAGCTACGATATTTCGGGCGTAACCGTGGAAGCCTGCGAATTTTTCTTGGAGGATATTTACCCGGGCGGCGTTTCGGGGATTTCGATTGAATCTGCTGACGGCGCAAAGGTCGAAAATGTGGAAATTCGCAATATTCAAATGCGCGGCGTTGCCTGCCCGCTGTTTGTCAGCCTCAACAACCGCAACCGCGACAAGGATTTTGACAACGCAGGCGCAATTCAAAATGTAAAGGTGGAAAGCCTTACAGCAGACGGTATAGAAATCCCCGTGATTATCACGGGTACAAAGGATTTGACCGTGCAGAATATCACGCTGTCTGATTTCAATTTGCAGTATGCCCCCGGTGAGGACTACTACGATTACCGCCTGTTTGTGCCCGCATATGACGATACCTACCCCGAATGTAACCGTATGCGGAATTTGAACGCTTACGGGTTATACGGACGGTATGCGGAGAATGTAAAGTTAGAGAACTTTACGGTTATCCCGCGCGAAAATACCAAACGGACGGAAATGCTGTTGAAAGAATGTACCGTGCTCCGCGACGAAACGGTATAAAATACAGCGTATACACAAAACGCCCGCAGTCTTTCGGACTGTGGGCGTTTTTTTGCGAGTTGTTATTTGCTTTTGCTTTCTCTGTATGCCACGGCGGCGCCGATAAGCCCCGAGAACAACGGGTGCGGGCGCGTCGGGCGGGATTTGAATTCAGGGTGCGCCTGCGACGCCACAAACCACGGGTGGTCGCGCAACTCCACCATTTCCACAATGTGTTTGTCCGGCGAAACACCGCAAATGTGCATACCGTTTGCTTCCAACGCCTCGCGGTAATCGTTGTTGACCTCGTAACGGTGGCGGTGGCGCTCGTGAATGAGTTGTTGCCCGTATGCCGCATAGGCTTTGGATTTCTCGTCAAGCATACACGGATATTGCCCCAAACGCATCGTACCGCCGAGATTGGTGACATCGTATTGGTCAGGCATCAGATAAATGACGGGATTTTCGGTATCGGGGTCGATTTCGGTGGTGTTGGCGTCTTTGAGCCCCAACACATTGCGGGCAAATTCAATGACGGCAATCTGTAATCCTAAGCAAATGCCGAGATAGGGGACTTTGTTTTCGCGCGCATATTTCGCCGCGCAGATTTTACCGGGAATGCCGCGCGTGCCGAAGCCGCCGGGGACAAGAATGCCGTCTGCGTCTTTCAGGATTTCCGCAACATTTTCATCGGTGATGGTTTCGGAGTCCACCCAATCAATGTGTACGCGCGCGTCGTGGTCCAACCCGCCGTGCTTTAACGCCTCGTTGACGCTCAAATACGAGTCGTGCAGTTCCACATATTTGCCGACAAGTGCAATGTTGACCTGTTTTTTCAAGGTGGCATTTTTCTGCATCATACGAAGCCAGTCCGTATGGTCTGGCTCGCCGCAGGTAAGCCCCAAACGCTCCACAACAATATCGGCAATGCCTTCTTTTTCAAGCTCCACGGGGATTTCATACAGCGTGGGCATATCGCGGTTTTCAATCACATTGCGCGGCGGCACATTGCAGAACAGCGCAATTTTATCTTTAATATCCTGCCCGATTTCGTGCTCGGTGCGTAAAACAATCACATCGGGGCGAATGCCGATGCCCAACAGTTCCTTGACAGAATGCTGTGTGGGTTTGGTTTTCAATTCCATAGATGCGCCGAGGAACGGCACCAAGGTGACATGCACAAACATACAATCGCCGGGGCGCTCCTGTGCAAATTGGCGAATGGCCTCCAAAAACGGCTGGCTTTCAATATCGCCCACCGTGCCGCCGATTTCGACCAACACAATATCAATGCCCTCCGCCTCGTTTAAGGCGATGCGGCGTTTGATTTCGTTGGTGATGTGCGGAATGATTTGAATGGTTTGCCCGCCGTAAACGCCCTTGCGCTCGTTCGAGAGAACATTATAATACACACTGCCCGAGGTGCACGAGCTGTTTTTGGTTAAGGAGACATCAATAAACCGTTCGTAATGCCCCAAATCCAAATCGGTTTCCGCGCCGTCGTCGGTCACAAATACCTCGCCGTGCTGAATCGGGTTCATTGTGCCGGGGTCAATGTTCAAATACGGGTCTAATTTGATGACCGTGACCGAAAGCCCGCGGTCCTTCAAAAGCCTGCCGAGCGAAGCGGCAGTAATGCCTTTACCAAGCCCCGAAACCACGCCGCCTGTGACGAAAATGTACTTTGCTGCCATAAAAAAGTCCCCTTTTGAAAAATGTTCTGTGCCCGTTTGTGTTTGCTGCTTTTCTGTATCAGTTTATTTGTGATACAGCGAATTACTCTGCCGCGTCGGCTCGCAGGTGACCTGCACGCCGAGCTTTGAAAAGGTATGCAAATCCACATCCGACAAAATGACGGTGGAATGCATTTCGCATCCGCGCAGTAGCGAGAGCGCCTGCATCGCCTTTTCGGCGGTCGGATTGGTCGCCGCCGAAATGGAAAGCGCCAACAGTACCTCATCGGTATGCAAACGCGGATTTTTGTTGCCCAAGTGGTTGACCTTTAAGTCTTGAATCGGCTCAATGACTACGGGAGAGACCAAGTCGATTTCGGAATTGATGCCGGCAAGTGCTTTGAGTGCGTTTAAAATCAGTGCCGAAGACGCGCCCAGAAGATTGCTTGTTTTGCCGATGACAATTTTACCGTCGGGCAATTCCATTGCCGCGGCGGGTTGCCCCGTTCTTTCGGCGGCCGCCAATGCGGGCTGCACACAGCGGCGATACTCTGCCGTTACGCCCAACTGCTTCATTAAAACTTCCAATGCAAAAATCTCATTTTGTACCGCTTCGCCGTTTTTCGCGGCAACCAAGGCTTTATAATAGCGTCGAATGACCTCTTGGCGTGACGCCTCACAGCAAACCGCATCGTCAATAATGCAGTTGCCCGCCATATTGACGCCCATATCGGTCGGGGATTTATACGGCGAAGTGCCGAAAATGCGCTCAAAAATCGTGTTAAGCACGGGGAAAATCTCAATATCGCGGTTGTAATTGACCGTGGTTTCGCCGTACGCTTCCAAATGGAACGGGTCAATCATATTGACATCGTTTAAGTCGGTGGTTGCCGCTTCATAGGCGAGGTTGACGGGGTGCTTTAACGGCAAATTCCAAATTGGGAAGGTCTCGAATTTGGCATAGCCCGCCTGTACGCCGCGTTTGTGCTCGTGGTAAAGTTGGGAAAGGCAAACCGCCATTTTGCCGCTGCCCGGCCCCGGCGCGGTCACCACCACAAGCGAACGCGTGGTTTCGATATAATCGTTTTTGCCAAATCCCTCGTCGCTGACAATCAGCGGAATATTGGCGGGATACCCCTCAATCGTATAGTGGCGGTATACGCGCACACCGAGCTTTTGGAGCTTGTCCGCAAAGGCAACGGCACTTTGCTGCCCACTGAACTGTGTCATGACGACACCGCAGACCGAAAGCCCGAACGAGGTGTATATATCAATCAAACGCAAAATGTCTTGGTCATAGGTAATGCCGATGTCGCCGCGAACCTTGCTTTTTTCAATATCGTTGGCGCAAATGGCAATAATAATTTCCGCTTCCTCGCGCAGTTCCAACAGCATTTTCATTTTGCTGTCGGGTAAAAAGCCCGGCAACACGCGCGAAGCGTGGTAATCGTCAAAAATTTTGCCGCCGAATTCCAAATACAGCTTACCGCCGAAGGATTCGATGCGTTCGCGAATGTGGGCAGACTGGGTCTTTAAATACTTGTCATTGTCAAAACCGATTTTCACTTTTTCTTTCTCCTGCACATCTGTTTTTTGCGTTTTCGGTGCTTTGTAAAAATACCACATAAATACAAAAACACACCTCGTCGGTGTGCATCCACCACAACGCCGAAGTGTGACACTGTTTATTATACAGAAACATACTGCAAAAATCAAGGGGACGAAATCAATTTTTTATAAGAAAGTGTATTTTTTTGGCAGACGACCGGAAAACGCGATAGGCGAACAGGGTTGTAAGCCCTCCCAAATTGTGTTATGATATCCTTACAGAAAAATCGAAAAGTGAGGGAGAACTGATGAGATTTTTGAAAAAAGTCGGTGCCGCTTTGCATTCACGCGTGGGTGCATATGTATTTTTTGTGCTTGCCGCACTGTCCTTTGCCTTTTTAAAAAGTGCAACTTGGACTTACGGCTGGATAGCAGAGTTGTATCCGTTGGGGGATAAATTTGTGCCGACGCTCCTTTGTGTGATTGGGGTTAGTGCGGCGTTTTTGCTCTTTTATTTGTTATGGCTTAGTTTTACGGGTGCAAAGCAAGCGCCGTCTAAATCCAAACGGATTTTAAGTGGTGTACATACCGTATTTGCGGTACTGTCGGTTGCATTGTTTGTGTATACGGCGGTACTCTTGTTCGGATTGGATTCAGGGCTTTCTGCTGAAAACTTTTCAAAAGGAATTTCCGCGCTTTCCACAGGATTTGTGTATATTTGCCTTGCGATTACCTTGCCGCTTGTGTTGGTTTTCTGTGCGAGTGAGAAAAAGGCTTTCCGCGCCGCGCTCGCCTGTGTTTTGACGGCGGTGCTGTTGCTTTTGCCGAATCTGCTCGGTACTAAGACCACGAATACTTGGAAAGCGCCCGGTCCAGAAATCACTTTGCAGTCGGAAAATGTGTTGGCAGGTGCAAGCATTGCGTTTGAGAGCTTAAAAGAGGGCGAAAGCCCCGACGCACAAGCGATTTTGCAGGAAAATGACGCTTGCTGGACGCCGCAAGCGCCGAACCGTGCGCCCGCAGAAGGGCAAGCGGACGCCAACAACAGTTATGTGGAAATTGAGCTTTCCGCACCCGCGACCTTTAACACGGCGGTGATTGAGGAAGTCGGCAACGAGGCACAGTATTTCCGCTTGCAGGCGTTTATCGAGGAAGAATGGGTGACCATTTACGAAAGCGAAAAAATCGAAGCGAGCCGTTTGTGCAGTTTTGACGCAGTGACCACAGACCGTGTGCGGCTGTCGATTGATAAATTCAGAAATGATGATACGCCCGTGCGCATTCGGTCTTTACGGCTGTATAACGAGCCTGTGCGCACGGTAGAGAATTTTGAAGTGACGGCGTATCAGCGGTTAGACGGCGATGTGCCCACCGAAATTCTCAAAAAAGGCGAGGCATATGTCAACAACTATGCCCGGTATTATGATGTTTACACTACCATCATCGTGTTCGGCGCAGTGCATTGGGAAGAAAACGGGCAAATGGGCTTTGGCGTTGGCGGCGAAGAAAAATTTGCACAGGAACTCGCCGCGCTCAAAGAGGTAATCGCGCACCGTTCCAATCCGGCGCACAAAGTACGGATTATTGTGACCGCTTTGGCAGACGGCACTTGGAATGACGGGCATATCGGCGTGAATGCGTATATGGCGCAGTATTGGGAAACCGTTGCCGACCAAATTGCGGCGTTTGCCGAAAAATATGATTTGGACGGCGTGGACATCGACTGGGAATACCCGCAAAATGCAAACGATTGGGCGGTGTTTGACAACTTTATTACCCGCTTGGATGACGGCTTGCAAAAAACCAATCCCGACGCGATTTTATCTGCCGCGCTTTCCGCGTGGGGGCTGGGTATGTCCAAAGAAACGCTGAACCGTTTTGACCAAATCCAGTTTATGGCGTATGACGGCAACGATACAGACGGCTACCAAAGTTCACTCCATCAGGCGCAGACGGGTTTGCAGGCATTCGTCGACAACGGTGCGGATATCAGCAAAATCAACATCGGCATTGCCGCCTACGGCAGACCGATTAACGGCACGCCTTACTGGGCAGTTTGGCGCAATTTGGAAGAAGCGACCTATTGGAACAGCCGCTACGAAACCGTACACGACGGCGGGCAGGTCTATACAGGCACTTTCTGCGCGCCGGCGTTGGCGGGCGACAAAACCGCCTATGCATTGCTTTCGGGCGCGGGCGGCGTGATGGTGTTCCGCGTGGGCTGTGACAAACTGATGGACGACCCGAACAGCGTTGCGTGCGGCATTGAAAACGCCCTGCACCGCTATGTGGAAAATTGGTAAGTTGATAAAACGATAAAAAACACCCCGCCGTTTCTGAAGTGACCCCAAAAAGTTAGACAAATATTTCTATAGCAAATTGTTCAAGCAAC
>JBJEPR010000159.1:0-12816 GCA_051881335.1 Candidatus Fimenecus sp.
TGCCACCTCCCTCGTCAGAGGGAGAAATGCAAGGATTGCGGCTACGCCGCTAAATAAAAATTTAACAAAATATGCAATGGTAGGGGCGGATAACGGTGCATCAGCCCTTTACTGCTTGCAACGCAAAAATCCGCAAAACCACAACATCTTGTACCCGAAAAACGGAAAAAAACTATAAAAAATGATTCTTTCAAAGAATTAAAAAAATTCGGCTTTTTTCACGAACTTTTTTGCAAAAAGTTGTTGCTTTTTTCTAAACACTATGCTAAAATACTTAGGCACGCGTGGAAAAGGGGCTTGCCATGCCCATTTTTACGCGACTTGATATGCGATGATGCGGTAGGTGGCTGCACTGTGATGCAGGGAATTACCGCGGAGTATGTCCGATTACAAACCGGGCGACCCATACCAATGGACCTCTCCGGCGAGCGTACCCCAACTGCGCTTTCCGTGACTTTTGAGGGACATTGTGCGCTTTTCTCTGCCGTCCGAATGCCGTTTTGGTTTTCGGTTTTTTCAAAAAAGGTTCGTAAACACCCGGCAGGGTTGCAAGAAAAGCGCTTGCCCTGACTTTTTAAAGGAGGCAAACAAACATGGCAGCAGCAAAAGGTAAGAAAATCCGTATCAGACTGAAAGGCTATGACCACGATTTGGTGGACAGAGCAGCCGAGAAAATCGTGGAAACCGCAAAGCGCACCGGCGCACAGGTTTCCGGTCCCGTGCCGCTTCCGACCGAAAAGGAAGTCGTTACCATTCTCCGCGCCGTTCATAAGTATAAGGACAGCCGCGAACAGTTTGAACAAAGAACGCACAAACGGCTCATCGACATTCTCAGACCTTCAAACAAGACCGTTGAAGCTCTGACCGGCCTTGAGCTTCCCGCAGGCGTGGACATCGAAATTAAACTGTAATCTCGATAGAAACGCTTACAGGTCAAGTTGGCTTTTGCCAACCAATAACCAAAGGAGGAATACACAATGCAAAAAGGTCTTATCGGTAAAAAAATCGGCATGACACAGCTTTTTGACGAGAGCGGCAAGGTTATCCCCGTGACCGTCGTAGAAGCAGGTCCGTGCGTCGTTGTCCAGAAAAAGACAACGGAAAATGACGGCTATGAAGCCGTACAGGTTGGCTTCGGTGATGTCAAAGTCCAAAGAGTGAACAAGCCGCAGGCTGGTCACTTCAAAAAGGCAGATGTCGCACCGAAAAAGGTACTCAAAGAGTTCAGACTGGACGATTGCTCCACACTGAATGTCGGCGACATTCTCAAAGCAGACGTGTTCGCTGTCGGCGACAGAGTGGATGTTGTCGGCACCAGCAAAGGTAAGGGCACTGCGGGCGCAATCAAGCGCTGGAACTTCTCCCGCTTGAAGGAAAGCCACGGTACAGGCCCTGTCGCACGCCACGCAGGCTCGTTGGGCGCTTGCTCCGACCCCTCCCGCGTTTACAAGGGGAAGAAGCTCGCCGGTCACTTGGGCGCTGAGCGTGTGACCATTCAAAATCTCGACATTGTCAAGGTTGACGCAGAAAACAACCTCATCGCCATCAAGGGCGCCATTCCGGGTCCCAAAGGCGGCATCGTTGTTCTCGCCGATACGGTGAAAAAATAAGGAAGGAGTGTTTTAAATGGCGAAATTGGCAGTTCTCGACAAAGCAGGTAAAAAAGTTTCCGATATTGAGCTTGCAGACAGCATTTTTGCAATCGAGCCCAACGAATCGGCAATGCACCTGATGGTTGTCAACTATTTAGCAAATCAGCGTCAGGGTACGCAGTCCACCCGCACTCGTTCCGAGGTATCCGGCGGCGGCAAAAAGCCTTGGCGTCAAAAGGGCACCGGCCGTGCCCGTCAGGGTTCGACCAGAGCACCGCAGTGGACACACGGCGGCATCGCACTCGGCCCGAAACCCCGTGATTACGGTTTTGATGTAAACAAAAAGGTCAGAAGACTTGCTATGAAGTCCGCGCTTTCCGCGAAAGTTGCGGCAGAGGAAATGATTGTACTCGACAGCTTCGGCGTCGACGCAATCAAGACCAAAGAGGTTGCAGAGGTTCTCGCCGCAATCAACGCTGGCAAGAAAACGCTCATCGTTCTGCCTGAAAAGAACGATGTGGTTTACAAGAGCGCCCGCAACATTGCCGGCACCAATGTAACCCTCGTAAACACGCTGAATGTTTATGACATCTTAAACTGCAACACCATCGTGGTGCTCAAAGATGCCGTTGCAAAGATCGAGGAGGTTTACGCATAATGAAACTTGCACAGGATATTATCCTCCGCCCCGTGATTACCGAGGAAAGCATGATGGGTCAGGCGCTGAAAAAGTACACCTTTAAAGTGGACAAAAAAGCGACCAAGCCCGAAATCAAAGCGGCTGTGGAACAACTTTTCGGCGTAAAAGTCGCAAAAGTGAACACCATCAATGTTCGCGGTCATTTAAGAAGATACGGCAGATATGAAGGCTATACCGCCTCTTGGAAAAAGGCTGTCGTAACCTTGACAGAAGATTCCAAGACCATCGAATTCTTCGACGGTATGATGTAAAATCCCGACGATAATGTATGGAGCCCGACATGCTCCGCTAAATCGTTTTAAGGAGAGTGAATGAAATGTCGATTAAAGTCTACAAACCGACTACCAATTCTCGACGCAATATGTCGGTTACAGATTATTCCGAACTTTCCAAGGTTGCTCCCGAGAGAAGCCTTCTCGCGCCGCTCAACAAAAAGGCCGGCCGTAACAGTTACGGAAGAATCACCGTTCGCCACAGAGGCGGCGGCAACCGCAGAAAATATCGTATTATCGATTTCAAACGCGATAAGGTTGATATGCCTGCAACCGTGCTCACACTGGAGTACGACCCCAACCGTTCCGCCCACATTGCACTTGTGCAGTACGAGGACGGCGAAAAAAGATACATTCTCGCGCCTGTCGGCTTGAAGGTCGGCGACAAGGTGGAAGCCGGCGTTAATGCCGACATTAAGCCCGGTAACGCACTGCCTTTGAGCGCAATTCCGGTCGGTACAATGGTGCACAATGTGGAGCTTTATCCCGGCCGCGGCGGTCAGCTTGCCCGCGCAGCCGGTAACGCGGCACAGCTCATGGCAAAGGAAGGCCCCTACGCTTTGTTGAGACTTCCCTCCGGTGAGCTTCGCAATGTGCCCGCAGAGTGCATGGCAACCGTCGGCACTGTCGGCAACGCAGACCATGAAAATGTGAAAATCGGTAAAGCAGGCCGTACCCGTCACCTCGGCGTTCGTCCGACTGTCCGCGGTTCTGTTATGAACCCGAATGACCACCCGCACGGCGGTGGTGAAGGTAAAGCGCCTGTCGGCCGTCCCGGTCCCTGCACACCGTGGGGCAAGCCCGCACTCGGCTATAAGACCAGAGCGAAGAAGAACCGTTCCGATAAGTTTATCGTAAGACGTCGTAACGCGAAATAAGTCGAAAGGAGTGTAGAGTATGAGCAGAAGTGTTAAAAAAGGACCTTACGTTGCACCGAAGCTGTTAGCAAGAGTGCAGCAGATGAATGAAAACGGCGAGAAAATCGTCTTGAAAACCTGGAGCCGCAGCTCGACTATATTCCCGGACTTTGTCGGTCATACGTTTGCCGTCCATGACGGGCGCAAGCATGTTCCGGTTTACGTTACGGAGGATATGGTAGGCCATAAACTCGGCGAATTTGCGCCGACCAGAACCTTTAAAGGTCATGCCGGTTCCAAAACTTCCAACAACGGTAAATAAGCAGCAAAGGAGTGTATAACGAATGGAAGCAACTGCAAAAGTGACCCATGTACGCATTGCACCCCGTAAAGTGCAAATCGTGCTGGACCTCATCAGAAACAAGCCTTGCGACGAGGCGATGGCAATCCTCAAGTACACACCGAAGGCTGCGTGTGAACCGCTTGGAAAGCTGTTAAAATCCGCAATGGCAAACGCTGAAATGAAAGATATGGATACAACGCGTCTGTATGTCGCAGAGTGCCGTGTCGATCAGGGCCCGACCTTAAAGCGCATTCGTCCGAGAGCGCAGGGCAGAGCGTACAGAATTAACAAAAAGACTTCGCACATCAGTATTGTGCTCAAAGAAGCAGAATAAGCGAGGAGGAGGTAAAACTATGGGTCAGAAAGTAAATCCCACCGGTCTTCGTATCGGTGTCATTAAAGACTGGGATTCCCGCTGGTATGCCAGCAAAAAGGACTTCGGCGACACGCTTGTCTCCGACAATCAGCTCCGTAAATATCTCCTCGAAACCCTCGCGCCCGCAGGCGTTCCGAAGGTAGAAATCGAAAGAGATGCCAAAAGAGTCCGCATCAACATTCACTGCGCAAAACCCGGTATGGTTATCGGCAAAGGCGGCGCAGAGATTGAAAAACTCAAAGAAACTTGCAAAAAGAAACTCGGCGGTGACAAGGATGTTTACATCAACATCGTCGAAATCAAACAGCCGGACCTCAATGCACAGCTCGTTGCGGAGAACATCGCTTCGCAGTTGGAGCGCCGCATTTCGTTCCGCCGCGCGCTCAAACAGAGCATCGGCAGAACCATGAAGCTCGGTGCAAAAGGTATCAAAACACAGGTCAGCGGCCGTTTGGGCGGCGCGGAAATCGCGCGTTCCGAACACTATCATGAGGGCACCATTCCGCTGCAAACCATCCGTGCCGACATCGACTACGGCTTTGCCGAGGCAAAGACAACCTACGGTCGTATCGGCGTAAAGGTTTGGATTTATAAAGGCGAAGTGCTCCACGACAACCGCAAGCCTCAGAAGGAAGGAGGCACAAAATAATGTTACTGCCGAAAAGAGTAAAATACCGCAGAGTCCACAGAGGTCGTCTGACCGGTAAAGCGACAAGAGGCAATACGGTCACCTACGGTGACTATGGTCTTGTGTCTCTGGAACCGGCTTGGATTACTTCCAACCAAATCGAAGCAGCCCGTATCGCTATGACGCGTTACATTAAGCGCGGCGGTCAGGTCTGGATTAAAATTTTCCCGGATAAGCCGATTACCGAAAAGCCGGCTGAAACCCGAATGGGTTCCGGTAAAGGTTCGCCCGAATACTGGGTGGCCGTTGTGAAGCCCGGCAGAGTGATGTTTGAAATTGCAGGCGTTCCCGAGGAGACCGCACGCGAGGCAATGCGTCTTGCTGCGAATAAGCTCCCGGTTAAATGCAAGTTCGTCACCAAGGCACAGCAGGAAGAGGAAGGTGAGCAAGCATGAAAGCAAGTGAAATCAGAAAACTTTCCCCCTCGGAGTTGGATGCTAAACTCTTGGAGTTAAAGGATGAGCTTTTCAAACTGCGCTTCCAGCAGGCCATCAACCAACTCGACAATCCGATGCGTATTAACGCCGTCAAAAAGGATATCGCCAGAGTGAAAACCGTTATCCGCGATATCGAGCTGCACGGCGCGCAGTCGTAAGGAAAGGGAGGGTATTTAGATGAGCGAAAGAAATCTCAGAAAAACACAGGTCGGTCTTGTAACCAGCGATAAAATGGACAAAACTGTCGTGGTTTCCATCAAAGACAGAGTTCAGCACCCGCTTTACAAGAAGATTGTGAACCGCACGGTAAAAATCAAAGCCCATGACGAAAAGAACGAGTGCGGCGTCGGCGATAAAGTCCTCGTCATGGAAACCCGCCCCCTCTCGAAAGATAAGAGATGGCGCGTAGTCGAAATCATTGAGAAAGCGAAATAATTTCTAAGGAGGCTATTACTGTGATTCAACAACAGACTTACCTCAAAGTAGCCGACAACACCGGCGCGAAGGAAATTATGTGCATTCGCGTTCTCGGCGGTTCCGGCAGAAGGTATGCAAATATCGGCGATGTGATTGTTGCTTCGGTTAAGAAGGCAGCACCCGGCGGCGTTGTCAAAAAAGGCGATGTTGTCAAAGCAGTCGTCGTTCGTTCGGCAAGCGGCGTGCGCAGAGATGACGGTACTTACATCCGTTTTGATGAAAACGCAGCCGTATTGATTAAAGAAGACAAAAACCCCAGAGGCACCCGTATCTTTGGGCCGGTTGCAAGAGAACTTCGTGATAAAGATTATATGAAGATTCTTTCTCTTGCTCCCGAAGTACTGTAAACGGAGGTGCAGTCAGAATGAATAAGGTTCATGTAAAAACCGGCGATACCGTCGTTGTCATCAACGGCAAAAATCGCGGCAAACAGGGCAAAGTTATGCAGGTTGCACCCGCCGAAGGCAAGGTTATTGTAGAAGGCGTGAATGTGGTCACCAAGCATGTGAAGCCCCGCAAAATGGGCGAAGCAGGCGGTCTTGTAAAAGCCGAAAGCGCATTGTATGCAGATAAGGTTCAGCTTATTTGCCCGAAATGCGGCAAGGCAACAAGAGTCGGCCACGAAGGCACCGGCAAAGATAAAAAACGCGTTTGCAAAAAATGCGGCGCAAAATTTGAATAAGGGAGGGACATAACAGTTATGGCAGCAAGAATGAAAGAAAAGTATCTCGCTGAAGTCGCTCCGGCACTTCAAAAGAAATTCGGCTACAAGAGCGTTATGCAAATCCCGAAGCTTGACAAAATCGTCATCAATGTCGGTTGCGGCGAGGCGAGAGACAACTCCAAGGTCATCGACGCAATCACCAAGGATTTGGCACAGATTACCGGTCAGAAACCCGTTCCCTGCAAGGCGAAGAAATCCGTTGCGAACTTCAAACTGCGTGAGGGTATGACCATCGGTGTGAAAGTAACGCTGCGCGGCGAGAGAATGTATGAATTCCTTGACAGATTTTTCAATCTCGCGCTTCCCCGTGTGCGCGACTTCCGCGGCATCAACCCGAACTCCTTTGACGGCAGAGGCAACTACTCTATGGGTATCAAAGAGCAGCTGATTTTCCCCGAAATCGAGTATGACAAGATTGACGCGGTTCGCGGTATGGACATTTGCTTCGTTACCACAGCCAATACAGACGAAGAAGCCAGAGAGTTATTAACTCTTATGGGCGCACCGTTTGCGAGATAAGGAGGGATTACAGTGGCCAAAACATCTATGAAAGTGAAGCAGGCAAGACCTGCCAAGTATTCGACAAGAGCTTACAACAGATGCAAAATCTGCGGCCGCCCGCATGCTTATCTGCGCAAATACGGTGTTTGCCGTATCTGCTTCAGAGAATTGGCACACAAGGGTGAAATTCCCGGCGTGAAGAAAGCAAGCTGGTAAGAAAGCAATTGCAAAGGAGGCAAAAGTATGCAAATTACTGATTCCATCGGTGATATGCTCACCAGAATCCGCAACGCGAGTTCTGCAAAGCATGACACGGTGAAAGTTCCCGCATCCAACATGAAGAAAGCAATTGCGCAGATTCTTGTGGACGAGGGCTATATCAAGAGTTTCAAAGTGGAAGAAGACGGCAAGCAGGGTATGATTGAAATCGAGCTGAAATACGGCGCAAACAAGGCTCCGGTTATCACCGGCCTTCGCAGAGTTTCCAAGCCCGGTCTTCGCATCTATACCAACTGCGAGGATATGCCGAAGGTTATGAAAGGCCTCGGCGTTGCAATCCTTTCCACTTCCAAAGGCGTTATGACTGACAGAGAAGCCCGCAAAGCCAATGTCGGCGGCGAGGTTCTCGCATATATCTGGTAAGGAGGTTACAGTATGTCCAGAATCGGCAGACAGCCTATCGCTGTTCCCGCAGGCGTCGATGTAAAAATCGACGGCAGTACTGTTACCGTGAAGGGTCCGAAAGGCACGCTTACCAGAACAGTACACAACAATATGAAAGTCGAGATGGCGGACGGCGCAATCGTCGTGACCCGTCCCGATGACAGCAATCTCAACAAATCCCTGCACGGTTTGACCCGTACTTTACTTCACAATATGGTCGTCGGCGTGACCGAGGGCTTCAAAAAGGAATTGGAAGTCAACGGCGTCGGTTACCGTGTGGCGAAGCAGGGCAAGGATTTGGTTATGAACATCGGTTTCTCGCATCAGGTTACGATGACCGAGCCCGAAGGCATTACCATTGAGGTTCCCGCACCCAACAAAATCATCATTTCCGGTGCTGATAAGCAACAGGTTGGTCAGTTTGCAGCGGAAGTACGCGAAAAGCGTCCGCCCGAACCCTACAAGGGCAAAGGCATCAAATATGCCGAAGAGCATATCCGCCGCAAAGAAGGTAAAGCCGGTAAAGGTAAATAAGGGAAGGAGTGAAATTCAGTGGTTAACAGACCTGACAGCAAAAAGGCGAGACAAAAACGCCATAAAAGAGTCCGTGCAAAAGTATCCGGCACCGCAGTGTGCCCGCGTCTTGATGTTTTCCGTTCACTCCAGCATATTTATGCGCAGTTGATCGACGATGTTGCAGGTGTCACCCTTGTGTCGGCATCAACAACCGAGAAAGACTTCAAAGACTACGGCGGGAACAAAGACGCCGCGCGTGCAGTCGGCAAATTGCTCGCAGAAAGAGCCGCCGAAAAGAACATCAAAGATGTTGTTTTTGATAGAGGCGGTTATGTATATCACGGCAGAGTGGAAGCACTCGCCGAAGGTGCCCGCGAGGGCGGCCTGAACTTCTAAGAAAGGAGAAATGACAATGGCTACAAAAATCGACGCATCTACCCTCGAACTCGAAGAAAGAGTCGTTGCGATTAACCGTGTTTCCAAAACCGTTAAGGGCGGCCGTATCATGAAATTCTCCGCTTTGGTAGTTGTAGGCAACGGAAACGGCATTGTGGGCTTCGGTCTCGGTAAATCGGGCGAAGTTCCGGATGCAATCCGCAAAGGCATTGAAAACGCGAAAAAGAACCTGATTGAGGTTTCCCTGAAAGGGACCACAATCCCCCACGAAATCGTCGGCAAATACGGCGCAGGCGTGGTTTTGATGAAACCCGCTGCCCCCGGTACCGGCGTTATCGCCGGCGGCCCGGTTCGTGCAGTTGTTGAAACCGTCGGCATTAAGGACATTCGTTCCAAGGCGCTCCGTTCCAACAACCCCTGCAATGTTGTGAGAGCCACCATCGATGGGCTTTCCAAACTCCGCAACGCGGACGAAGTTGCTGCAATCCGCGGCAAATCCGTCAAAGAGATTTTAGATTAAGGAGGGGCACAAATGGCAAACTTAGTAGTTACACTGAAAAAGAGCCTTATCGGCAGCAAAAAAGATCAGATTGCCACCGCCCATGCACTTGGTCTTAAGAAAATCGGGGACAAGGCTACCCAGCCCGACAACCCGCAGACGCAAGGTAAGATTCAGAAGATTGCTCATCTTATCGAGGTAACGAAAGCTTAAGGAGGTGCGAATATGAAATTGCACGAACTGTCCCCTGCAGAAGGCTCCAAAAAGAGCGTAAAGCGCATCGGTAGAGGCGCCGGCTCCGGTCAGGGTAAAACCGCAGGCAAAGGGCACAAGGGTCAAAAGGCACGCGCCGGCAGAGGTATGCGCCCCGGCTTTGAAGGCGGCCAAATGCCGTTGCAAAGACGCGTTCCCAAGAGAGGATTTAACAACATTTTCGCGAAGGAAATCGCGGCAGTGAATGTTTCCGCTCTTGACAAGGCCTTTGAAGACGGCGCAACCGTAACGGTTGACGCGCTCATTGAAAAAGGGCTTATTAAAAAGGCGCTTGACGGCGTGAAAGTATTAGGAAATGGCGAAATCAGCAAAAAGCTTACTGTGCAGGTTAACAGCTTTTCCGATTCGGCAAAGCAGAAAATCGAAGCAGCCGGCGGAAAGGCTGAGGTGATTTGATAATGTTTCAAACATTTATCAATGCTTGGAAAATCGCTGACTTGCGTAAAAAAATGCTCTACACAGCATTTATCGTTCTGATTTTCCGCATCGGTGCGGCGCTTCCCGTTCCGTTCGTCAACATTACGGAAGGCATTATCACCGACCAATACGCCAACAACTTTATGACCTATCTCAGTATGATGACCGGTGATGCGTTCAACTACGGTACGCTGTTCGCAATGTCGATCACCCCGTACATCAACGCGTCCATCATCATTCAGCTGTTGACAGTTGCCATTCCGGCGCTGGAACGGCTGGCAAAAGAGGGCGAGGAAGGCAGAAAGAAGATTTCTTCCATCACCCGTTACACGGCAATCGCTTTGGCGGCACTGCAAAGCACGGCATATTACTTCTATATCCGTGCGCAGGGCTACCTCACCGTAGATGCCTCCGGTGCAAAATACACCGGCTTCTGGGCAGTGTTCCAGGCATTGGTTATCATTCTCTGCTATACCGCAGGCGCCGCGCTTTTGATGTGGCTCGGCGAGCAGATCAACGACAAGGGTATCGGCAACGGCATTTCGATTATCTTGTTTGCCGGTATCGTTTCCCGTATGCCCACAACGCTGTATTCGCTTTACAGCTATATCGACCGCGGCGGCGCGTATTTCGTACTCATCCCGATTGCGTTCATCAGTATGATTTTGATGGTGGCGTACATTGTTTGGATGGACAACGCCGAGCGCCGTATTCCCGTGCAGTATGCAAAACGCGTGGTTGGTCGTAAAATGTACGGCGGACAGAGCACCCACATTCCGATTAAGGTCAATATGTGCGGCGTTCTTCCCATCATCTTTGCGTCCTCCATTCTCTCTTTGCCGCCGACCATTCAAATGTTTGTAACATTGGATCCGGAAAACAGCAAATGGGATGCATTCTGGGAAGGCTTCTTCAGCATCTTCCAGCAAGATCACTGGGCATACGCATTGATGTATTTTGTACTGATTATCTTCTTTGCCTATTTCTATGCGGCAATTCAGTACAATCCCATTGAAATGGCGAACAATATCCGCAGAAACAGCGGTGCAATTCCGGGTATTCGTCCCGGCAAGCCGACTTCTGACTATATCGCAAAGATTTTGTCAAGAATAACATTGCTTGGTGCATTGCTGATTTCGGTTGTCGCGCTGTTCCCGATTCTGTTCTCGCAGATTACCGCGCTGTTTGATAAGCAGGTCAATCTGTCCTTGGGCGGCACTTCCATCATCATTATGGTCGGTGTTGCACTGGAAACCGTGAAACAGCTCGAAAGCCAGATGATGATGCGTCATTACAAGGGCTTCTTGGATTAAGCAAAAGGAGGAAACTTTATGAACCTGATTTTACTCGGCGCGCCGGGTGCAGGCAAGGGCACACAGGCTGAAAAAATCTGTGAAAAGCTCTCCATTCCTGCAATCTCGACGGGCAATATGCTCCGCGAAGCTATGGCAAACGGAACCGAAATGGGGCTTAAAGCGAAATCCTTTATCGATGCCGGCAAGCTCGTTCCTGACGAGGTTGTCATCGGCATCATCAACGAGAGACTGAAAAAGGATGACTGCAAAAACGGGTTTATCCTTGACGGTTTCCCGCGAACCATTCCGCAGGCGGAGGCGCTCGACGAAATGGGCGTTCGCATTGATAAGGTCATTGACATTGAAGTGCCGGACGAAAAAATCGCATCGAGACTTTCAGGCAGACGCGTTTGCCTGAAATGCGGCGCGACCTATCACACCGAGTTCAAAAAGCCGAAAACAGAGGGTATCTGTGATGCTTGCGGCGATACACTCGTCCAGAGAAAGGACGATATGCCCGAAACGGTGCTCGACCGCTTAAAGACCTATCATGAGCAGACCGAGCCGTTAAAGGGCTACTACGAGAAGAAGGGCATTCTTCGCGTGGTGGAAGGGCAGGAGGAGGTTGTCGATACAACCGCTCTTACCTTCAAAGCATTGGAGGATTAAGCATGATAGTGCTGAAAACCGCCCGAGAAATCGAGCTTATCAGAAAGGCTTGTATCATTTCGGCGGAGGCGCTTCAGTTGGCAGGGGAAGCTGTCAAGCCGGGTGTCACCACCTATGAAATTGACAAAATCGCGTACGAGTATATCAAGAAGCAAGGCGCCGAGCCGAACTTCCTGCATTTGTACGGTTTCCCTGCCACGGCATGCATTTCCATAAATGACGAGGTCATTCACGGAATTCCGAGCAAAAAGCGTGTCATCAAAGAGGGCGACATCGTCAGTATTGACCTTGGCGCCAAGGTGGACGGCTATAACGGCGACAATGCTGCTACTTTCGCCGCCGGAAAAATTTCCGACGCGGCGAAGCGTCTGTGCGACACGACTGAGGAGAGCCTGTATAAAGGCATCGAACAGGCGGTCGCAGGCGGCAGAATCGGCGACATAGCCTCTGCGGTACAAAAGCATTGCGAGGAACGCGGCTACGGTGTTGTGCGCGAATACACAGGGCACGGCGTCGGCGCCAAACTCCACGAAGACCCCAGCGTACCGAATTTCGGCACACCGGGACGCGGTGTGCGCCTGTTGCCGGGTATGGTGATTGCGATTGAGCCCATGATTACCGAGGGCGACAAAGCAATTCGTCAAATGCCCGACGGTTGGACGGTAAAAACCCGTGACGGGAAGCTCGCGGCGCACTTTGAGCACACGGTTGCGATTACCGCAAACGGCCCGCAAATTCTGACAAATATCAGATAAGGGCGGTTTTGTATGGAATGGGCAATCGGTACGGTTGTGTACGCCTTGCGCGGACGCGACCGCGGCAAAGCAATGTGCGTGGTCGGCAAAAGCGAAACGCGCGTGTTCGTCTGCGACGGAAAAGAGCGGAAGCTTTCAAAGCCGAAGCCCAAAAATCCGAAGCACTTACAAAGGACCGAACAGGTACTCGCAAGCGAACAAATGCGGTCTGACCGGGCAATCAAACAAGCGTTAAAGTCTTTTTCGGAGGTTTGAGTTTATGTCAAAGCAGGATATGATAGAAATTGAAGGTACGGTCGTTGAAGCCCTGCCGAACGCACAGTTTCAGGTAGAGCTCGAAAACGGTCACCAAATTTTAGCCCATAT
>JBJEPR010000160.1:0-12710 GCA_051881335.1 Candidatus Fimenecus sp.
CAGCGTTCTATCCAGCTATAAACATTTTGAATAAATCCGTGGCAATACTCTCCTTAAAGTCATCAATGTGACAAAATCTTATTAAAAGTCCACGGTGTTCACAACCATTGTATCACAAATCAGACCCTTCGGCGCGGCGCGCCGCATACAAAAAGCTTCAGTCGCTACGCTCCCTCAGCTTTTTGTATGCGTTATCTTTGAGGTGAGTGTAAATATTTAGAAAGGGTATGATGTAGCCTCGACTATATCATACAAGAAGTCTTATGATGCGTATACTTTCTGCCGCGGAAATAAAAGCCATGGAGTGTGCCGCGGACAAAAACGGGATTTCGTTTTTGCGGCTGATGGAAAATGCCGGTGCGGCATGCGCCAAGGTCATTCGCTCTAAATTTGACCGCACCGATAAACGCGCGGTCGCCGTGCTGTGCGGCAAGGGCAAAAACGGCGGCGACGGCTTTGTTGCCGCACGAAAACTGCATGAAAACGGCTACCGGGTGCAGGTATTTTTGGTGATGGGCGCACCCACTGCCGAAAACGCCGTAGAAATGTATTCCCGCCTGACGGACAGTGATATTCCGATTTTAACCTATGACCGTACTTCCGAATCACAGCGCAAGGCACTGCAAAACGCCGATATTTTGGTAGACGCTGTGTTCGGCACGGGATTTTCCGGCGTTCTGCCGGACAACTTGCAGGATTTATTTGCTTTTTTGGAAACTTGCCGTGGGTATATGGTTTCAATTGATTTGCCGAGTGGGCTTTCGGCAGATACAGGCGAACTTGTAAGTCGCCCCGTGAAAGCAGACCTGACTATTTCGGTTATGGCGCTGAAAAAAGTGCTGGTCACAGAACCTGCAAAGGCGTTTGCGGGCGAAATTCAAGTGGTTTCCATCGGCATTCCCGAGCAACTGTATCATCCGTATGAAAAGGTATTTGCCTTTACAGATGACGATGTCGCAGAATTATTCCCCGCGCGGCGCGCCGATGCGAATAAAGGCGATTTTGGCAATGCGCTTGTGGTGGCGGGCAGTTACGAAATGCCCGGTGCGGCGTTACTCGCAAGCGGCGCGTGCGTAGAAAGCGGCGCGGGACTTGTACGCCTTGCTTTCCCCGAAAGCGCGTATGCGGCGGTGACGGCGGCAGTTCCCGAAAAGATTTTATGTCCCTTACCCGCCAACCGCTTCGGGCGGATTTCGATGCAGGGTGAAGCGAAATTGTTGGACGCGCTGTCAAGGTCAACGGCTTGTCTCATCGGCTGCGGATTGGGCTTAGATTATGACACCGAAGCATTGGTAAAATCCGTTATATGCAACACGGAAATCCCGCTGATTTTAGACGCGGACGGCATAAACGCTGTAGCAAACGACATAGATATAGTACGGGAAGCAAAGGCACCCGTCATTTTAACGCCCCACCCGGGCGAAGCGGCACGGCTGTTGGGCTGTACTGCAAAAGAAGTGCAGGCAAACCGATTGGACGCCTGCCGGTCGCTTTGCGAAAAAACCGGCGCTGTGGTCGTGTTAAAAGGCGCGGGCACCGTCATTTCCGCAAACGGCAAGCAGTTCTCCGTCAATTTGACAGGCAACGCCGGTATGGCAACTGCGGGGTGCGGCGATATGCTTGCGGGAATGATTTTGGGCTTTTTGTGCATTGGGCTGTCACCCTTGGAGGCGGCAGTTGCGGCAGCGCATATCCACGGGCTTTGCGGCGACGCGGTGGCAAAAGCAAACTCAAAATGCAGTACCACGCCCACAAAAATGCTGAAAGTCTTGCCGAAGGTGCTTTCCAAATTTGAATAAAGGCGGGATGCACCGTTAAGAAACGATTGGCTCTGTTTACGGCGGCAATGCTCGTTCTGCTTTGGCTTTGCTGCGGATGTCAACATACAGATTGGAAAAATGCGCTCAGCCTGCCGCAGGCATTTACGGCAAAGGCGGAAATCACCCACGGTGCATTCACCTGCAACGCAGATGTGACGCTCTCTGCCGACGGCACGGCACAAATGGTTCTGACAAGCCCGGACGCTTTACAGTCGCTCACCGTGACACAAAGCGCGGACGAATGCACATTTTCGTTTTTGGGGATAGAAGTGAAAGCGCCCGAATCCCTACTGCCCGACACGGCGTTTGCAAAGTTGTTATTTGACGCATTGCAAAGCGCCGAAGACGGTACGCGGTGCGTAAAAACCGTGAACGGCGACACCGCGACATACAGCGGTATGACCGACGCGGGCGACACCTACACCCTCACCCAAAGCCGAGACAGCGGCGCGCTGTTAACGCTTACCATGGACGGACAGGATTTTACCGTCAACTTTTCGGAATTTCAGGCAGGGTAAAATAAATCAAAAAAACAAGGAACGGTAACCCGGTTGCCGTTCCTTGTTTGTGTTTACAGGTTCTTTTCAACATCCTGCCAATTTGCGTTTGAAAGGATTTCCGCATTTGTGCCGAAGAAAACCTTACCTGCCGCCGTATCGCCTTGCAGATAGTACATAAACCAAGCCGTCATATATCCGTCTGCATTCGCCAGCATATCCCCGTGGTCGGTGTCGGCACGCCTTGCCAACACTTTCGGCACCGTCTTTGCAATCGCCTGATAATTCTCCTGCAAAGACCATAACGGTGCAATGCCGGCATCCTTGCCGTTGCCGGCATCAAATTGCAATGTCCCCGCTGTCATAAAATACGGAATTTGGATTTTCGACACATCA
Organism: Candidatus Fimenecus sp.; assembly: GCA_051881335.1. GTDB lineage: Bacteria > Bacillota > Clostridia > Oscillospirales > Acutalibacteraceae > Fimenecus. The sequence goes on from JBJEPR010000160.1 coordinate 2,714, forward strand.
TACGGCCAAGAAAGCGCCTGTGACAAGGCAAGATGCGTTGCACTCGCCGTATACATCGCCTTGTACTGACTGCCGTTTGCCTGTGCCGTTACAGCGTTAATTGCACCGACGCCGCCCTGCGAATGCCCTGCCACGCCGATATTTTTCGTGTCAATTTTTTGGTAGAACAAACTGCTTTTCTCTCGATTATTTTGCAGCATAAAATCCAAACTTTTCGCAGAGGACGCACCGCTCCACGAATTTTCGTCTTCATTGCCGATGACCACAAATCCCCACGACGCCAAGTGTTCAAATATGGCTTTGTAAGACGACGCTTTCACACCCGTACCGTTCGCCATCACCACCAACGGATATGTGCGATTCGCGGTTGGAAGTTCTGTCGGATACCAAATTTCATATTTGCCGATGCTTTTGTCCTCTGCCGTATATTCAACATAGGAAACCGCATAACTGCCTTTATCGGTATATTTTTTCTCCAACGGTTTATCTGTTTTTACTTTTTGATAATAGTCCGGCTTGACCGATTGGGAGAGATAGGAAAGCATTGCGCCGACCGTTTGCGCAAAGTTTCCTGCATTGTCCGCCTGTGCGGTGCTTTCCTCTGTTTCCGTCGCCGCCTGCGTAGTTTCCGTTTGTGCAGACGATTTTTGGGTTGTGTTGTTCTTTTCTTTCGATGAAACTACGGCAGAGGGTTCTGTCTCTGCCTGTGCAGTGGACGCAGTAGATTCACTCTGCACTTGTTGCGCCGTTGTTTCTTCGGATAAATCTGTATTTTTTTGTTTGGTACAGCCACTGCACAGCAATAAAAAAGCAACAGCCAGCGCGCCCGCGCACAGTCGATTCCGTTTCATTCCAATTCCTCCGCATTGACAAAAAGCAAACTGTATGTTACATTTGTTACATACAGTATACGGAATCATACGACACAAGTCAATCAAATTGACAACCGCTGTCACAGTAAGGGGGCATTTGCTACGGGCAGTAACTATGCGGTAAATGAACTGAAAACCATCAGTTGTGAATCGATTGAATTGGCTTTATTACAACTGATGAAAACCAAAAAATTTGAAGCCATCAGCGTCACGGAAATCACAAAAAAAGCCGGCGTATCGCGAAATGCATTCTATCGCAATTTCACATCCAAAGAGGACATTATCAAGCAATATTGCGACCGCGTAACAAAGGACTTTTTTAATCGTGTTGACGAAAAGTTCACATATGATTACTATGTGCGGTTGCTGTACCACTTTCAAGACCAATACGAAGCCATGCAAATTATTTTAAACGCCAATCTCATTTACATTTTGATGGATGTGTTTTTAAAATATACAAGTATCCGCGACAGCAACGCCAAACGAAAGCCCTATGCGGACAGTTACGCCGCCGGCGGTATGCTGTTTGTTGTATTGCGTTGGCTGAAACTCGGTATGCCGGAAACACCCGAGGAATTGGCAAAACTCATTTTCTCCGTCAAAATCGGCGAATAAAGGCAATCGCAAAACAAGGCATTTTGCTTAAACAGCAATAAAAAATGAACGGTATGCATTTACCGTTCATTTTTTCATTTGTTTTTATTTGCGGTCAGGGTTATTCCTTCACCATATGCACATTCAAGTGATTATAGGTCATTTCGACGCCGTTTTTGTCAAACGCAATTTTGATTTGCTCTAACAGGGCAAAATATGCGTCCCAATACTTTTCCGTCTCCACCCAAGCACGCACCACATAACGAATACTGCTTTCGTCAAACGAGAGCACGGCGGCAAACGGCGGCGCGGGAGTATCCGTAAACAAGCCCACCGCCGCAACGGCTTCCAACAGCGACTGCCGCACCGTTTCAATCGGCGCATCATACGAGGCGGAAATTTCCAAATCCACCCGCCGCTTTTCCTGTTGGGTGTAATTCACGATTTTCGTGGCAATGATTTTGCTGTTCGGCACATAAATCATTTTGTTGTCAATCGTCGTAATGCGTGTGTGGATAAGGCTTATCATTTTGACCGTGCCGCTGACATCGTCAATCTCGACATAATCGCCGATTTTAAACGGCTTGGTGACGAGCAACATAATCCCGCTTGCGAGATTGGAGAGAGAATCCTGCACCGCGAGCGACGCCGCCAAGCCGACCACGGAAAATGCCGCCAACAGCGAAGTGACGGACACGCCGAGTGTGTCAATAACCACCATAGCGACCAAGAAATACAATATCAGTTTTATCGCGCCGAGCAGAATTTTCCGAAGCGTTTCGTCCATATTTACACGTGCAAGAACGCGCGTAAACAGGCGCATCAAAACGCGTAAAATCAAGTAGCAAACCACAAAAACAACCACGGCGGACAAAATTTTGCCCACCGTGAAATTGCCGACGGAATAATTTAAAATTTCAGAGATTTTTTCCATAGGAAAGCCTTATTTCGCAAACAGAATGGTTGCCGCCATAATAAACTGCGCGGCATAGTATAATGTGTGATTTAAAATGATATTGAACGAGGTGTTTTTCCCCTCGCCAAAGTACATTCCCGACAGCACCAAATCCGAAAGCAGGAACAAAAGCCCGCCGACGGACATCACGGTCCACATCTTTTCAAAGCCCGTAATCACGGCAAGCGTCATGGCCATGGTCATCGTCAGCGCCAACATAAACGAATAGAGAAACACAATCCATTTGAATTTGCCGTAGTGCATTTTGAGTGGTTTTTCCATCAAAATGGCCACAAATGCAATCACCAGCGCCGCCGCAAAAGCAACAATCAGCGACGATGTTGTATACGGCCCGACTTTAAAGACAGCCGTCACAAAGCAGACATGCCCCAACAGGAAAAAGATGAAGCCCGAATACAAATACGAATCTTTATCCTGCAAATAAATCCATTTTAAATCGAGCCAAACATCGCCCAACAGCCCAAACACCAGCCCAAAAGTCATCCATGAGCCAAAGTCGAGAAACAGTCGGTTTTCATTGGTCGCGGCAATCGCTGTTGCAATAAAGCAAAGACTTGCCACCGCCTTGGCATACAGTGCGGCAATGCCGCCGCGTTTCACGCGCAACACCAAAAACACCGCTGTGGCGAGAATACCGACAATCAATAAAGCCCAATACACAGAATCCCTCCGATTTGCTTGTTCTATAACATAATATACAATATTTACCGTTGGAATTCAATAGATTTTAGAAAAATTTAATAGTCAGCGGTCACTGTCCGTAAAATAATCCGCCGCCAAACGGTTTTTGACATAGGGCGCCGCCATTTGCTTGTGCGCGATATGCAACGGGTGATTTTGGAAGTGTTGCAACGCCTCCAACGACTCAAAGGTCGCATAAAACACGAAGTCACAGTCCGCCCCCACTACATTTTCACCTATTTCGCAAGAGAGCAGTCCCTCAATTTTCCCTTCCAAATTTTTCACGGACGCTGACAGCTTGTCAAGCACTTCTTTGCGGTTCCCGTCGTTTACCGCATCGGAAAACTGCCAAAATAAAATATGTTTCAGCATTTTCTTCACCTCAAGCTTCATTGTAGCACAAAAAAAGCAAAAATAAAGTGTTGACAAATGAAAAATTTTGTGTTTTAATGTGATAAACCGTTGAGACGGAAGTAAAACTGCAAAACGCGTTTCAAGCGAGCGGGCGGCGGTGCGAGGCCCGCAACAAACGAGGCAGACAAATGGTCCGTTGAGGGCGCATTGAAAAGATGCGACGGCACTTTCCCGTTACAGAAAGAGGAATATGTCAGTATTCCGTAAAGGTGGGCGGCGTTTTTACCGTCAATCAAGGTGGTACCGCAGGTTTAGAATTTCAACCTGTCCTTGTTTGTTGCAAGGGCAGGTTTTTTATTTTGAACTCGGGGCGGCGCAAGCCAAATCGGTTTCACCAACTGACGAAAAATATTATTTTTCGGAGGAAAAGAAAATGAAAAAAGCACTCTCTATTGTATTGGCACTCGTATTGATGCTCGGCGTGTTTACCGCCTGCGGCAAAGTGACAGACCAAAACACGGCAGACACTTCCCCGCGAGACACCGACAAGGTGTATAAGGTTGCCGTGGTACAGCTTGCAGACAACGGCGCATTTACCGAAATGCGTGAAGCATTTATTGCGAGAATGCGCGAACTCGGCTATGACGAAGCCAAAATGACATTCGACATTAAAAACGCACAGGGCGACCAGTCCACTTTGCAAACCATCTGCGCAGGGCTGAAAGGCAGTGACTATGATTTGGTCGTTTCGATTGTCACCCCCGCTACCACGGCGGTTGTCAATCAGGAATTGGATATTCCCGTGGTATTCATCTCCGTGACCAATCCTGTGGCATCGGGCATTTTAACCACGATGGAAGCACCTGACAAAAACGCAACGGGTACCTCCAACATCGTTCCCGTAGACCGTATTTTCACGGTGGCAAAGGAACTGACGCCCAATGTGAAAAACATCGGTATTCTCTATTGCTCGGGCGAGCAGAACGCCGTGCAGACCGCTGAAAAGGCAAAAGCGTATCTCACCGAAAACGGCTACACCTATAAAGAAGTGACCGTGGCGAACTCCTCGGAGGTCGCACAGGCGGCGCAGTCCTTGGCAGGCGATGTCGATGCAATTTATGTACCGATTGACTCCACCGTGCAAACCGCAATGACTGAGGTTGTCAAAGCGGCAACTGACAAGAAAATCCCCGTTTACGGCTCTGACCCCGTAATGGTACAGTCCGGTGCGTTGGCGTGCGTCAGCTGCAGCAACACACAGCTCGGGCAGAAATCCGCTGAAATGGCAGATGAAATTCTTCGCGGCAAAGCGGTTTCCGAAGTTCCCGCTGTGGAAATGAGCGAATTCCAGTATGTCATCAGCCAATCCACTGCCGACGCTTTGGGCATCACCATCCCGAACGGCGATAATTATGTCGTAATCTAATTCCGCAACATACATTTACTATCGGGCAGTCAGCCGACTGCCCGATATTGCATTTTAAATTTTAGGTGATTTTATGACGATGGTCAGCAGTGCCCTGCTGTTGGGGCTGCAATATGCGTTATTGGCGCTCGGGGTGTATATCACCTTTCGGGTGCTGAATATCCCCGATTTGACTGTAGACGGCAGTTTCACGCTCGGTGCGGCGGTTTCGGCGGTTTTATCTGTAGCGGGGCATCCGTTTTTAGGGCTTCTCGCCGCTTTGCTCTGTGGCGCGGCGGCAGGCAGTGTGACGGGCTTTTTGCAGACAAAAGCCGGCATTCATCCGATTTTGGCAGGTATTCTCACGATGAGCGGTCTGTATACCGTCAACATCACGATTATGGACGCGCCCAATGTATCGCTCATCGGCAAACCGCGGTTCTATGAATTTTTATACACACTGTTCCCGAACAGCAGTAAAGATGCGCTGAAAACCGTTGCTGTGTTTGTGATTTGCGCGGCACTGATTGCGTTACTCATTCTCTTTTTCCGCACGGTGTTCGGGCTTTGCATTCGCGCCACAGGCAACAACGAGGATATGGTGCGCGCTTCATCCATCAATACCAATGTCACCAAAATTATCGCACTCGCCATTGCCAACGCGTTGGTGGCGCTGTCGGGCGGGTTAATCGCCCAAACCGGCGGCTTCGCCGACATCAACGGCGGCAGCGGTATGATTGTTGTCGGGCTGGCATCTGTGATTATCGGTGAAGTGCTGTTCGGCAAGCGTTCGCTCGCGGTTGGGCTTATCTCGGCGGCAGTCGGCTCGGTGGTCTATCGACTGATTATTGCCTTGGCATTGGAAACCAATTTCTTTACGGCGGACGCATTAAAGCTCCTGTCGGCAGTGATTGTCGGCATTACACTGTCCGTTCCCGCCATACGCAAGGCACTTTCGGAAGCCCGTACAAGAAGGGAGGCGCGCAAAAATGCTTGATATGCAGCATATCACCAAAACCTTTTTGAAAGGCACGCCCAACGAGCACACCGCGCTTTCGGACCTTTCACTGCATTTAGACGATGGGGATTTTGTCACGGTTATCGGCTCGAACGGCGCGGGGAAATCCACGCTGTTTAACGCGGTGGCAGGTACTTTTCTCTGCGACAGCGGCAAAATTTTACTGGATAATGAAAATATCACCTATCAAAAAGAGCATATCCGTGCCAAAAACATCGGGCGAATCTTTCAAGACCCGATGAAGGGCACCGCGCCCGACCTGACTGTGGAAGAGAATATGTCGCTCGCCTACTCGAAGGCGACGCGCAACATTCTTTCGTCGGCGCACCGCAAAAAGGATATGGACTATTTCCGCGAAATCCTCGAAAAACTCGATATGGGCTTGGAAAACCGTATGCGCACCAAAATGGGGCAGTTGTCGGGCGGTCAGCGGCAGGCGGTAACGCTCTTGATGAGCACAATGGTCACACCGAAGTTATTGCTTTTAGACGAACACACCGCCGCGCTTGACCCCGTTACGGCGCAAAAGGTGATGGAGATTACCAAAGAGATTGTGAAAGAACACAACATCACCACGATGATGATTACGCACAACATCAACCAAGCGTTGCAAACGGGCAACCGCACGATTATGCTGGCAAGCGGCAAAATCGTACTGGATTTGCAAGGCGAAGCGCGCGAAAAAATGACCCTGCCCGAGCTTTTGGAAGCCTATAAAGAAAAGGCGGGCAAGGTACTCGACAATGACCGTATGTTACTTTCGGAAGATTGATAAAAGAAATGCACAACTAAGCGCAAAAAACAGGCTGAAACAGCCTGTTTTTTATTCGTGATTGACCGGACTTTCCAATTCCTCAGTCAGTTTCAAAATCCGCGGAGCGACTTTGCACCGCTGTTTTTCATTGATACGCTTGTAAGCGGGATAGGCAACAGCCGCCACAGCTATCCCGACCGCACCCACAACTACACCGAGTAAGAACCGTGCCCAAACCATCACACAGCACAGCCCCGTGCCGAAAATGAGTGTGCCGACAACGCCAAGCGTCAGCGCGGCAATCTGCCCCGGGCGTTCCGCACTGCGGTCGAGCCGCCGCAGTTGTTCCAATTTATCTTCGCGCGCCGATTTCGGCAGATATTTTTCGCGAATTTTTTTGATTTCCGCCTGTTGCGGAGCAGAATAAGTATATTCAAATGTGTCCGGTTTTTCCATAGTCGGGTTCCTCCGATTGTGCGGGTTGCGCGGGCAATACCGCAGAATTTATATTTTTCTTGGCACGCAAAAGCATATATATGGCGATACAAATAACCAGCACGCACACCGCCGCGCCCGAAACAACATTCAGCCACCGCTGTGTATTTTGCGGCATATCAGCGCCGAATACCGAAAGCATTGCGGTTTGCAGGGAAAACAGCGCCATCAAGGCAATGCACAAATCCACCGCTTTTGCCGCCGATAAAATCGGATTTTGCATTTTTCGGGTTTTCCTGATTTTCACAAAGGCGGCAATCAAACGGTAAAAGGTGTACGCCGCTGACGCATAAATCACATACTCCGGATAAGCGGTTCCCTGATTTTGTGCAATCATTTGAACCATCATACCGCTGATGACGATATTCAGCACCAACAAAGTTCCGCCGCAACGGCGATAACTTTTCCAAAGAGAAATTTGGGTTGTATCAGTATGTTTGCGTACGGTTCTGTCATCGCGTATCAGCAAAAAGCGTATGAGCACCAAAAGTATATAATAGATTGCCACCGAGCCGAGCCAAACGGAACGGTACAAAATACCCGTGCCCAATTTGAACACCGCATAGGCGAGATTAACCGCCGTGCCGCAATACAGAGAGATGCGCACGCGCAAATCCGCCTGTGTAAAATACGCGTCAATATGCGTATTTTGCCGAAGCCGTGTTTTCAGGACTTTCCCCAAGCGGATTGCCGTTGCAACATCGGCAGTCAGCGTGTAAGCAGACAGCACATACACCCCATAGGCAAGCGGATGCGTGTCCACGCGGCAATAAAATACGGCAACCAGCGCGGCGGCGGAAATCACAGTCAGCAAAAGCAACAGCGGCACAGGTGCATAGATAAGTTTTTTGAAAATCTCTTTTGTCCGCATATTACATATTCCTACGCAGTTTCACGGTGAAGGTACTCCCCTCACCGACAGCACTGCTGACGGAAATCTCTCCGCCCGTAATATCCATAATCCGTTTGACAAGCGCTAACCCCAAGCCGTTGCCCTGCGTGGCGTGAGAAGTGTCGCCTTGATAAAACTTTTCAAAAATATGTGCGCCGACCTGCGGCGTCATTCCGCAGCCCGTGTCGGAGACGGTCACCACGGCAAAGGTATCGTCTGCCGTAAGCGTCACACGCACCGTGCCGTGCGCGGGCGTAAATTTAAACGCATTGGATAAAAGGTTGCTCCACACCGGCTCTAAAAGCGATTTGTCGGCGCAAACCGAAATGCCGTCGAGAATGTCGGTTTCCAAAGTAATATCTTCCTGCTCCCATACGCTTTCAAATTGCAAAACGGCTTCGCAAAGTTGTTCCCCCAAATCAAAGGGCTGTGCCTGCGGGTAAATCTGCTGGTTTTCCAACCGATTGAGTTTTAATATGTTTGTCATTAAATCTGCCAGACGGCGGGCAGTGTCCGTAACGGTTTTGGCATATGCCATTCGGTCTTTCTCCGTCAAGTCTTTGCTTTGCAATAATGTGCCGTAATTGCCGATAACGGCAAGCGGCGTTTTCATTTCGTGCGACACATCGGCAATAAAATCCGTGCGTAGCGTTTCCACCCCCGAAAGCTCCGCGGTCATCACATTGATGCTCTCCATAATTTCGGCAAAATCCGCCTGACAGCCGCGCGTATCCAGCCGTACCGAAAAATCCCCGTTCGTGATTTTTTTGAGGGCGTCTTGAATTTGGCGGACGGGTCTGTCCACCGTGATTTTGCGGCGCACCGCATTGACAGCCACGAATATCGCCGTAATCAGCAGAATATTGATAAATGTCATCGGGGCGGCGGCGCGTACCTCTTCGGCGGACAGTTCCCCTGCTGCATGGAAAAACAGCAAAAAGGAGCAAGTAACCGTAAAGGCACTCAGCATAAAGAACAGCAAATAGGTATAGATATACGGACGAATTTCGCTGAAAAAGCGGCGCAGTTTTGATTTTTTCATTTGAGCACCGCCTTATAGCCGAGACCGTGCACGGTCACCAATTCAAACTCCTTGCATTCGCTTAGCTTACTGCGCAGTTTCGTCATATACACATCAACGGTGCGCGGACCTGCGTCCGAGTCCGCATCCCAAAATTCGTCCATTAACTGTGCGCGGGTAAAGGTCTTTTTGGGGTAAGACAGCAACTTGTAAAGCAGATTGAATTCCCGCGCGGTTAACGGAATTTCCGTGTCGTTCAAATACGCGGTACGCTCGTCCATATCCATCGAAAACGACCCAACGCGCAAAGTGCGTTCGGCGGCACTTTTCGCGCGGCGCAGCAGTGCACCGATATGCAAAAGCAGTTCGTCTAAATCAATCGGCTTAACCATATAATCGTCTATGCCTGCACGGTAGCCGCGCTGTTTGGCGGCAAAATCGTCCCGCGCAGTCATAAACAAAATCGGAATATCACGGTTGAGTTTACGCACGGTTTCGGCAAATGCAAAGCCGTCCACCTCGGGAAGCATAATATCCGACAAAATCAGGTCAAACAAATTTTCATACATCGCGTCATACGCTTCGTCCGCACGGAAACAGCCGACGGCTTCAAAGCCGTTTTGCCGTAAAAACGCGCAGACGGACGAATTGAGCGCGCGGTCATCTTCAAGCACAAGAATTTTAAACACAGGCACACACCTTCAACACATAGTATGGTAGATAGTATACCATACAAATGTTAAATTTTTGTTTGTGTTTGTGTGTTTTTTCCTTCTTCCGATGCAGGGACTTCCTCTAAAAAGGTATCGACAAACTTTTTCTCCACCTTTTTATAGGTATCCACAGCGGCAGTTTCGATTTTTTTGTATGCCCCGACCACCGTTTCCTCTACGCGCTTCGGCGTTTTTAATTTGTATTCTTTCATTTTAAATCTC
>JBJEPR010000161.1:0-2805 GCA_051881335.1 Candidatus Fimenecus sp.
AATCTCCACGGGGAATGCCGTTTTCAGCACCAAATGGCTTTCGTCCCAGTCAATTTCCGTGTCAAAATCCACGCGGGCAATGTCGTCATACAGCCAAATCTTTTGCACGATTTCGCTATGCATAAAGGGTTTGCGCACCTCGACACCCGCACGCGCGCCGTCGGTAATGCATTTGATTTGGGCTTCGGCAGACAGCTCCCAAGATTTGTCCGCATAATAATTGCTGATTTCCCAGTTGTCATAATCGCGCGGAAAATCCTCATACGCGGTCATCACATTGCCGCGCGCACCTTTCTTTAAAACCTCGCGACGGTTGCGCTTATCATAAAGTCTTGTAAACGCGCCGGTTTTGTCAAGCTCGATGCGGAAAAAGTCATTTTCCATACAATCCGTTGCCGTTTGCACCGCGCCGCGCACCTGCGGCTCGGAAATCACTTTGTAGCCCTTTGCAGGAATATCCTCGACATAGATGCTTTTGCCGTTCAGGCGCACCGTGCCGCTTGCCGTAAAGGAAAGCGGATTGCAAACCACCACACCGCCGTCGGTGCCGATATTGCCCACAATATCGGCAACATTTTGTTTAATCACGCGGTCACCTTTTTTGAGAATATCGCGGTACTGCTCGGCAGAAACCTCATATACCTCGTGAATGGACGAACCGGGGATAATATCGTGAAACTGATTTAACAAAATCGTTTCCCAGCCCTCGTGCAAAGCTTCGGCGGGGTATTCTGCGCCCGTCAAAATATGATTGAGAATTGCCGTGGTCTCCGCCTTCTCATACAAAAACTCGCTTTTGCGGTTGAAACGCTTATTCTGCGCCTGTGAGGTATAGGTGCCGCGGTGATATTCAAGGTACAGCTCACCCTGCCAGCGCGGGGTTTTTGGATTTTCTATCGCTTTTTGCCGCACGCGCGAAAGCAGACTGCCCGCAAATTCCATTTTGGCTTTGGGCACGCCCGTCACGCCGCGTTTGAGCATATCGTAGTATTCCAAATCCTTGACGATAGGTCCACCGCCGCCGTCGCCGTAACCAAAAGTCACAAGCACTTCGTTGTTCAGGTCTTTTTGCTGATACCGGTCCCACGCGCCCATCAGCTGGCATGGGTTTAATTTCGCATTATAGGTGACTTCACGGGCGGGCGCTTTGCCGCGGACGCGGTCTTGCGCGGTCATAAAGAAAGTAAACACTTCCGTACCGTCAATGCCCTGCCACCAAAAGGTGTCATAAGGCATTTGGTTGGTTTCGTTCCAGCCGATTTTAGAGGTGACAAAGCTCTCTACACCGCTTTTTTGGAGGATTTGCGGCAACGCGGCGGAATAGCCGAACACATCGGGCAACCAAAGGACTTTGGACTCCACGCCGAATTCTTCTTTGAAAAACGCTTTGCCGTAGAGAATTTGGCGCACCAGACTTTCGCCCGAGGAGAGGTTGCAGTCCGCCTCGACCCACATAGCGCCCTCGACTTCCCAACGGCCTGCTTTAACCATTTCTTTGACCTCGGCAAAAAGCTCCGGAGATTCTTCTTTTAAATATTTATACAGCTGTGCTTGGCTCGACATAAATTTATATTCGGGGTACTTTTTCATCAGCGCCAAAACGGTAGAGAACGAACGAAGCACTTTTTCGCGTGTTTGCGCAAGCGTCCACAGCCACGCGACATCAATGTGCGTATGCCCGATACAAATGGCGTTTACGCCGCTTTGACGGCTCTCTTTGCCGTAAAATACCTCGTCCAAATACTGTTGGGCTTTGCGTACGCTCGCGCGGCTCACTTCGGAATGGGGCACGCGCATATCAAGCATATTTACGGCATTGATAATATGGGTTTTTGTGTCAATATAATCCTTTTCCGCAGGGTCTTGCAGTAAAGTGGTCTCGTACGGCACCGCAAGGGCGTAGTAAAGCTTGCGTAGGTCCTCATCGTACACGCGCAACTGGGCGTTAAACTCCAAATACTGCGCCTCTTTGCCGCCGTAAGCGTATATGTAAATCTCATAAGCGGGTTTGGCGTTGTCAAGGAAGATTTCGCGGTGGTTGACATCTAACCCCTGCACCAAAACGCCGTCCACATAGGCAATAAACTGCGGATTGATTGCATCCCAGCCGTCAATCTGCGTGGAAATGCGCAGTTCCACATTGCGCGTGCGCATACTTTTCGGGATTTCGACGCGTTTATAAAACCACGCGTGGCAATCCTTTTCGCCGCCCCAACGCTCGTACCGTCCGAACGGGCGAAAGCTCTTATCAATCACGGGCAGTTTGTTTCCCGTTTTATAGCCGCAGGGCTTATACAGAAAGCCGTCCAGCGGCACACATTCTTCGCAGGACGCATCTTTTAACATTTCGAGATAAACACGCAGTCTGTCCTCATAAAAATCAGTTTGCATAAAAGTACCTCTGTAAATAAATTTTGGCATATTTTAGCATAGCACAACGCATTGTGCAAGCAAAGAAACAGAAAATTACCCGAATAAATCCGACAGCAAATAAAATGAGCCGCATATAAGCAAAAGCCCATCCTGTTCTGTGTGTTCGCGCGCAAGGTACAAGGCGTTTTGCGGTTTTTATACTGAGAGACAGGATAGAATTCGGGCGGCCGGGGCGAACGTTCCCCGGCGGAATCAGATGATAAAGGAGAATGACTATGGGAAAGAGAACGGAATTTCTGTTTTTGTCAGAGCCTGACTGCATTGCGGCAGGCGTTTTGGACGCGGCAAAGTGCGTGGACAACGCGGAGGAGGTTTTCAAGCTGCTGGCCCAGGGGGACTATTTGATGGGCGGCGCCAGCCGCAATAGCCACG
>JBJEPR010000162.1:0-2742 GCA_051881335.1 Candidatus Fimenecus sp.
GTTTTCGGGGTTGATGGCATACAGTCTGCCGTCCTCGCCTTTGCGGATCCAGGAAATATCATCGCCGACGCACCAAACTTTGTAGCCTTTTTTGCGATAGCCTTCGGGCGGGATAAGCATAGCCAGGTTGGTTTTGCCGCAAGCAGACGGGAATGCCGCACAGATATATTTGACTTCGCCTTTCGGATTTTCAATGCCGAGAATGAGCATATGCTCTGCCTGCCAGCCCTCGTTTTTGCCCTGATAAGAAGCAATACGAAGTGCAAAGCACTTTTTGCCGAGCAACACATTGCCGCCGTAAGCGGAGTTGACAGAGATAATGGTGTTGTCCTCGGGGAACTGGCAAATCCAACGGTTTTCGGGGTCTACATTGCATTTGCAGTGCATACCGCGCACCCAGTCGTTGCTGTCGCCGAGCACATCCATAACCTTTTTGCCAACGCGGGTCATAATGGCCATATTGAGCACGACATAGATGGAATCGGTAATTTCAATGCCGATTTTCGCAAGCGGAGAACCGACGGGGCCCATCGAATAAGGGATGACATACATCGTTCTGCCCTTATAAGAGTCACGGGCAATGTCATAGAGCATTTTATATGCTTTTTCGGGGTCCATCCAATGGTTGGTCGGACCTGCGTCCTCTTCTTTTTTGGAGCAGATTAAGGTTCTGTCCTCCACACGCGCGACATCGTTGGGGGCAGTTCTGTGATAATAGCATCCGGGGAGCAAATCCTCATTGAGCTTAATCATTTCGCCGCTTTCGCACGCTTCCTTGCGAAGCCCCTCAAGCTGTTCCTCCGACCCGTCAATCCAAACGATTTTTTCCGGCTTTAAAAGGTCAACCTTTTCGTCGAGCCAGGACAAAATGCTTTTGTTCTGTGTCAATGCTGCCATAGTACATTCTCCTTACTTTGCAATCCGAAATATCGGATAAAATTTTGCATAATTGAAAACGGAAAAATTCAAAATCCCCAAATTCCTCCATTTTGAAATATTATAGTCCAAACCGCCGAAAAAAGCAACAATGAAAATGTTAATTTTTTGTCAATTCTGTGTGGTTTTTTAATTCAGTTTGACGAAATTTCCGTTTTTCGGCAGAAAAAAGCACGCAAAATGCGTTTATTTTTCGGAAATCGGCATTGTTGCCGCGGCATTTAAGTCCATACCCGCGCGTTTCCCCGCAAGGTACTCGTAATACCCCTGCGCGCCGACCATTGCGGCATTGTCGCCGCACAAAGACAGTTCGGGTAGATACAGTTTTACATATTTCTGTTTTGCAAGATTGAATACGCATTCACGCAAAACGGAATTGGCACTCACACCACCCGCAAGCACCAATTTGTCAGTTTCAGGGTGCAATTCTAACGCCTTTTCGGTGTGGTCAAGCAACAAATCCACCACCGCGTGCAGAAAAGAAGCGCCGAGGTCGGCTTTTTCAATAGTTTCCCCTCTTTGCTCGGCATTATGTATGGTATTGAGCACAGCTGTTTTCATTCCCGAAAAGCTGAAGTCCAACGGACTGCCGTCCACGCGCGGTTTCGGGAAAGAAAAGGCGGTCGGGTCACCGGTTTTGGCGAGTTTGTCAAGATTTACCCCGCCGGGATACGACAGCCCTATGGCACGGGCGGCTTTGTCTAGCGCCTCGCCCGCCGCGTCGTCGCGCGTTCTGCCCAAAACTTCAAAATCCGTATAGTCTTTGACGCGCACCAACAGCGTATTGCCGCCTGACACCACCAAGCACAAAAACGGCGGCTCTAAATCGGGGTGCGTGATGTAATTCGCCGCGATGTGCGAACGCAGATGGTGTACGGGCACAAGCGGTTTGCCGCTGCCCAAGGCTAAGCCTTTCGCATAATTCACGCCGACGAGTAGCGCGCCGATAAGCCCGGGTGCATAAGTCACGGCAATGGCATCGATATTCTCCAAAGTACAATTCGCTTTTTCAAGCGCTTCGGCGCACACAGCGGAAATTACCTCGGTATGCATACGCGACGCAATTTCGGGCACAACCCCTCCGAACAGTTTATGCTGTTCAATCTGCGTTGCGACAACCGACGAAAGCACCGTTCTGCCGTTTTCCACCACGGCGGCGGCAGTTTCATCGCAGGAGCTTTCAAACGCAAGTATTTTCATTTCGTTCACATCCGTTTTCGTGGATTTAAAGCCGTATTTGTAAAAATCCAAAATCAAAATTAGTATACCACAGAATGCAAAAGAATGCAACGCGGCGTCTCTGTAAAAAGGAGCGTTCCCTTTTGATAGGCAGGCTATATCCGTTTTTTTTGGTACATTGTGCCCTTTTCTTTGTGCTTTCCTGTATTTCCCCGTTGACAACAGAACATTTGTTCTGTATAATGAAATTAAATCGAACAAATGTTCTTTTTGGAGATGGGAGCAATGGAGCGTGTAATTTTGCACAGCGATATCAACAACTGCTATGCGTCGATTGAATGCTTATATGACGAAGCCCTGCGCGGCAAGGCGGTTGCGGTGGCGGGTTCTGTGGAAGCGCGGCACGGGATTGTTTTGGCAAAATCCGAGCCGGCAAAGCGGTGCGGCGTAAAGACGGGCGACACCGTTTGGCAGGCACAGCGAAAATGCCGCGACTTGATTGTTATACCACCGCATTTTGACCGCTATGTGAAATATTCGGAACTGGTGCGCGAAATTTACCGCCGCTACACCGACGAAATCGAGCCGTTCGGGTTAGATGAAGCGTGGCTGGATGTCACCGGCTCG
>JBJEPR010000163.1:0-12323 GCA_051881335.1 Candidatus Fimenecus sp.
AAAGCGCGTGACGGAGGGGCAGAAACACATCAAAAATTACGGGCGGTCGAGGTCGACCGCCCCTACGATTGGATATACAAATCCAAATTTCCATTCGCCGCAAGGTGCAAATGCGCGTCCTATTTTTTCAAATCGTCCGTGGCGGGGTTTTCAATCAATTTACCGTCTTCCGCAAAGCGAGAACCGTGGCAGGGACAATCCCAGGTGTGCTCTGTCGGGTTCCATTTCAAGGCACAGCCCATATGCGGGCATCGCTTTTTTGTCGGCGTTAAAATGCTTGTCAGGAATGTCCCGCCGTTGACGGCAAGCTGGGCGGTCAGCATATTACGAGACGGAGAAAACACAGGGGCACAATCGTTTTCTTTGCCCATAACCATATCGCACAAAATTTCCGCCGCCGCCATAGAAGAAGTCATACCCCATTTGTTAAAGCCCGTTGCGACATATACATTCTGTAAGGCTTTGGAATATTGCCCGACATACGGCACGCTGTCTAAGGACATACAGTCCTGCGTTGCCCAAACATACGCTTCGGCACACGCAGGATAATGCACCTTTGCAAAACTACGAAGTTCCCCGTAATTGCCGCCCGCCTTGCCGGTACGGTGGTCGCCGCCGCCGATCAGCAACAAATCCCCGTAATTGCGAAAGGACATACCCTTAGGTGCTTCGTCCACATACATCCCGTCAATTTGCGGCCCGTTTTCCAGTGCAAGTGCATAGGAGCGTTCTTGATAGAGCTTCAAAAAATAGCCGCCGTGCTTGTTAAAAATCGGAAAATGCGTTGCAACAATAAACTGTTGTGCCGTTACCGTGCCGTGCGCGGTATACGCGCGGTTTTCACGAATTTCAAACACCTTGGTTTGCTCGTAAATTGTAAGTTCCTTTGCAATTTCCGCTAAAAATTTCAACGGATTAAACTGCGCTTGATTTGGCACACGCACTGCACCTGCAATTTCAATCGGCAGTGGGATGGTTTCATCAAATGTCGCCGTTCCCCCTACTTTTTCGAGCGCACGCAGTTCGCGTTCCGCCGCCTGACGGCTTTTTTGCGTATACACGAGATTGTCTTTTTCTTCAAAATCGCAGGCAATTCTATCGCAAAGCGCCCGATAGTTTTGCAATGCGCGTTCGTTGGCACACAAATACATCTGCGTTTTTTCCTTGCCGAAGCGTTTGAGCAGTTTGTCATATATAAATCCGTGCTGTACGGTAATTTTGGCAGTTGTATTTTGCGTCACGCCGCGACAAATACGGTCTGCTTCCAGCAAAATGCAGTCCACGCCGTGGGTTTTCAGCCAATAAGCACAAAGCAGTCCCGCAATCCCGCCGCCGACGACGAGGACATCGGTTTTTTTGTCGCTTGTCAGTTGCGAAAATGACGGCAATTCGGAATTTGCCGACCAAACAGAAAGCATATACATCACCGCTTGTAGTGTGCCCGAAAATACAACAATTAACCCATACAAAAAAGCGTTCTGCAAAATACGGAACGCTTTTTAGGTAAGATTTGGATAAAACAATCCGATAATCAGGCTCAATCCCGCCGTTTGCGGCTTTTGCCGAAATTTTTGCCGAGCAATCTGTCAAGGACATAGGCGATATACCCGAGTGCCAAAAACGCAACGGTAATCCCGAGCACAATCAACAAAACCTTATCCCAACCGTACAAATCCACATCTAAAAACGGATACGGGTAGCGGCTCTGTGTGCCGCCGAAGCCCGAAAACAGGCTGTCGCTTATCTCTGCGCGCACCAAAACAAACCCGAAATACAGATACGGAAGCACCAGCCACGCAATCGGGTGCAGACTTTTGTACTGCCCTTTCGGGAAAAACAGAAAATAGTCCAGCACCACCATCACAGGCACGACTGTATGGACTAAAACATTACCGGCGTTCAGCGCCGGACTGACGGAGGCGGCGTTCGCTTCCATCATACCGTCAAGCAGTAAATGGTACACAATCCCCGTCACGGCAATACACATCGTAATACTGCCCTTTACAAGCGGATTTTCTTTTTTGCGCTGGGCAATTACCAACACCGCAAAATACACAAAGCACAACAAGTTGCTTAAAACGGTATAGTAGCAGGTGAGCATAGAGGCATTCCCGCTTTGCGACACCGCCGTATACTGCAAAACAATGCCCGCTTCGCACAAAAATAAAAACAGCAGACGGTAAATCTGTTTAAAATAGGTATTTCGAATATACATAAAAAAGCCTCCGGCTGTTTGATTTCTCCTATTGTACCACCATCTTTCCAATTCTGCAATTTTTCAAAAAGTGTTCTTGCATATTTTTTGTGAAGCGCTATAATAGATATGGAATACGGCATACGCCGCGATTTACATTTTTAAGGAAAAGGTGACAAAAATGGCTGAATTAAAAGGCAGCAAAACCGAACAAAATTTGATGACCGCTTTTGCAGGCGAGTCGCAGGCGCATACAAAATATTTGTATTACGCATCAAAAGCAAAAAAGGACGGCTATGTGCAAATCGGCGCGTTGTTTGAGGAAACCGCAAAGAACGAAAAAGAGCACGCGAAAATCTGGTTCAAGCTGTTGCACGGCGGTATGCCCGCAACGACCGAGAACTTAAAGGACGCGGCGGCAGGCGAAAACTACGAGTGGACCGATATGTACGCGGGTTTTGCCAAAACCGCGCGCGAAGAGGGCTTTGACGATATTGCCGCACTGTTTGACGGCGTTGCGGCGATTGAAAAAGAACACGAGGAACGCTATAAAAAACTGCTCCAAAATATCGAGGGTGATTTGGTATTCTCAAAAGACGGCGACGCGGTATGGCAGTGCTCCAACTGCGGGCACATTGTTGTCGGCAAAAAAGCGCCCGAGGTTTGCCCCGTTTGCGCACATCCGCAGGCATATTTCCAAGTCCGTGCGGAAAACTATTGATAACATACTGTTAAATATACAAAAAGGAGGAAAAAGCTATGGCAAAATATGTTTGCACCGTTTGCGGCTATGTTTATGAGGGCGACGAGCTACCCGAGGATTTTGAATGCCCGCTGTGCGGCGTCGGCGCCGACCAGTTTGAAAAGGTCGAAGAATAAGCAATACATCAAAAATCACCCTGTGTACCGTTTGGTGCACAGGGTGATTTTTGTTTTTTGACGGATGGTGGTTATCGGGGTGCCTGTGCCGCCCGCGGCATTGTCATTCTGAGGCGTTCAGCCGAAGAATCTCCTTTAAATTAAAATTTCCTTTATCGCACGAGATCCTTCACTTCGTTCAGGATGACTTTATTGACGGAATGGTCAAGACCATTCCCTACACACTTCCATTTTCATTTGAGAAAATCATTACTTCTCCATCAAAGTGACCATAACGGCTTTTTGCGCGTGGAGGCGGTTTTCCGCTTCGTCAAAGATTTCGTCGGCGTGCGTTTCAAACACATCGGCAGTGATTTCCTCGCCGCGGTGCGCAGGCAGACAATGCTGTACCATACAGCCGCTGTTGGCAACAGCAAGCAGTTGCTTATTGACCTGATACACACCTTCAAACACCTTACGGCGCGCGGCGGCTTCGTCCTCCTGCCCCATAGACGCCCAAACATCGGTAAAAATCACATCGGCATCTGCCGCCGCTTCTTTCGGGTCGCGGCAAAGGGTAAAACTCTGATACGGCTTTGCGAAATCCAAAACTTGACGGTCGGGGTCATAGCCCTCGGGGCAGGCAACGGAAACGGTCATGCCCGTTTTTAAGCCGCCGACAATCAGGGAATTTGCCATATTGTTGCCGTCGCCGATATAGCACATTTTTAAGCCGTCCAAATGACCCTTGTGCTCACGAATGGTCAACAGGTCGGCAAGCACCTGACAAGGATGGCAAAAATCCGTTAAGCCGTTGATAATCGGAATACTGCCGTATTTTGCCAAATTTTCAACCTCGCTTTGGGCGAAAGTTCTGATCATAATGCCGTCAAGATAGCGCGACAGCACACGGGCTGTGTCCTCAATCGGCTCGCCGCGCCCGATTTGCAGGTCGCGGTTGGAAAGAAACAGCGCCTGCCCGCCCAACTGATACATACCCGTTTCAAACGAAACGCGCGTTCTGGTGGAAGATTTTTGAAAAATCATACCCAAGGTCTGCCCTTTTAAACGCTTGTGGGCGATGCCGTTTTTGGTTTCGTATTTCAGTTGGTCCGCAAGGTTTAACAGTTCTTCAATCTCCTGCGGGGTGGTTGTCAACAAACTCAATAAATGTTTCATAACTTTCTCCTTATTCCGAGAGCACGCGCTCTAAAATCCATAGTCCTTTGTCGATTTCCGCATATGTAATTGTCAGCGGTGGGAGCATTCGCAAAGCCGCTTTTGCCGTTAAGATAAGCAAGCCGTTTGCACAGCATTTTTGCGCGATTTCACTAGCCTTTTGGGTTTTTAAATCTATCCCTATCATCAAGCCTCTGCCGCGCACGCTCTCTACATCTGTAAAGGTTTTTACCTTTTCACGGATGTACTTGCCTTTCGCGGTAACCTCTTCCAAAAACGCATCGTCCAGCCGTTCCAAAACCGCCAATGAACCCGCACAGGCAACGGGATTGCCGCCGAAGGTCGTACCGTGCGTGCCCGCCGTTAAAGTGTTGCCGAGTTCCGCGCGGCACAGGCAAGCACCCATCGGCAATCCTCCGCCGATGCCTTTTGCGGTTGTCAAGATATCGGGCTTTACACCTACGGTTTCATAGGCGAACAGTTTGCCCGTTCTGCCCACGCCCGTTTGCACCTCGTCAAATATCAAAAGCACATCGTTTTCATCGCAAACCGTGCGGACAAACTCGATAAATTCCTGTGGGGTTTCCAAAACACCGCCCTCGCCTTGGATTATCTCCATCATCACAGCGCAAACCGTGCCGTCGAGCATATTTTCAAGCCCCGTGCAGTCGCCCGCTTCGGCGTACCGAAAGCCCTCTAAAAACGGGTTGAAAAATTCGTGGTAGTGTTCTTGCCCCGTGGCGGTGATGGTCGCCATGGTTCTGCCGTGGAAAGAATTTTTCAAGCTGACGATATTGTACCGCCCTTCGCCGTATTTGTCAAAACTGTATTTACGAGCAAGCTTAATCGCGCACTCGTTTGCCTCCGCACCCGAATTGCAAAACAGGACTTTCGGAAAGCCCGCGCGTTCGCAAATCGTCTTTGCCGCCTTAGCAACCGTTTCATTATAATAGAGGTTCGAGGTGTGCTGTAATTTGTCAAGCTGTGCCTGGACTGCCGCTTTCCAACCCTCATCATTGGTACCCAACGAATTCACGCCGATACCCGCGGTAAAGTCGATATATGCTTTGCCCTCGCTGTCAAAATAGGTGGCATTTTCACCGTGTGCAAGTGCCACGGGGAAATGCGCGTAGGTCGGCATTAAATAGGTATCTGCGGTTTTTTTGATTTCTGTAAAATGCATATGTAATCCTTCTTTATGCTGAGAACATCGTGCCGATACCGGCATCAGTGAACAATTCGATTAAAATGGAATGGGGGATTCTGCCGTCGATAATGTTGGTACGGTGCACGCCGCGGCGTACCGCCTCGACACAGCAGTCGATTTTCGGAATCATACCGCCCGAAATAATCCCCTGCGCTTTTAAGGACGGAATTTCGGACACCTTGACCTCTTGAATTAAAGTGCTTTCATCGTCTTTATCGCGCAACAGGCCGCAAATATCGGTCATCAACAGAAGTTTTTCCGCGTGTAGGCAAGCCGCAATCTGTGCCGCCGCCGTGTCTGCATTGATATTGTAAACCTCGCCGTTTTCGCCGCCGCCCACGGTGGAAATCACGGGAATATAGCCACTCTCTACGGCATCGTTGATCACTTTTGTGTTGATTTTCACAATATCGCCCACGAAGCCGATGTCCTCGCCTGCGTCGTGCTTTTTCGCTTGAATCATATCGCCGTCCAAGCCGCAAAGCCCCACAGCCTGCCCGCCGTGGCAGGTTAAGAGCTGTACCAAATGCTTATTGACCTTGCCTGCAAGCACCATCTGCACAATCTCAACGGTTTCTTCGTCCGTATAGCGAAGCCCGCCCACAAAGCGGCTTTCTTTGCCGATACGCTTTAACATATCGCTGATTTCAGGGCCGCCGCCGTGCACCAACACCACATTGACGCCCACAGAGCGCAGCAGCACAATGTCGGTCATCACCGCGTCCTGCAATTCTTCGTTTATCATGGCGTTGCCGCCGTATTTTATCACAACCGTTTTGCCGTTGTAGCGCTGAATATAGGGCAACGCCTGCACCAGCACCTCACTGCGGTCTGCGTGGGAAAGTTTGGAAATGTCCATGTTGTTTCCTCCTCAGGACAAAGTTGAAGCTTATTATTTGCCCCCTCTGACGAGGGGGCTGTCGCCGTCAGGCGACTGGGGGAGAGATTGTTTTACCTCTCTGTCAATGTACTCGCATACATTATAAAAATTGTTGTCAATTTCCAAATTACAAATGCGTAAAATTTTTAGTCCGTATTTTTCTAAAATTTCTGTTCGGTTCGCATCATACTGCATTTGTTCTCCGGTATAATGCCCACCACCGTCTAATTCTATGACCAAACGGGCTTTTGCACAATAAAAATCTACAATATAATTGTCAATCACCTTTTGCCGCTGAAACCGTATTGGATAATCTCGCAAAAACCAATTCCACAGTTTATTTTCCCATGGTGTCATATTTTTTCGGAGTTCTTTGGCATATGCGATTAAATCTTTATTATATTTCAGCATATCTCTCCCTCCGTCACGCCTTACAGCGTGCCACCTCCCTCGTCAGAGGGAGGAATATATGGTTAAGTTCTGTAATCTCCATTTATCTTTACATATTCATAAGTCAGGTCGCATCCGTAAGCGGTGGCGGCAAATTCGCCGTCGTTCAAATCCACTTTTATGGTAATTTCGTCCTCTAACAAAATTTCTTTGGCTTTTTCTTCCGAAAATTCTATGCCTGCGCCGTCACGGCAGACGAAAATCTCGCCCTTTCGGGAGACGAAAGACACATTAATTTTTGCAACATCAATCTCCGCGCCCGCATAACCGAGGGCGCACAGTACCCTGCCCCAGTTGGCGTCCGAGCCGAACATGGCGGTTTTTACAAGTGGAGAACGGATCACGGATTTTGCGCAGGTTTTGGCAATTTCCTCGGTTTTGGCATTGTTTACTTCGCAAAGCACCAATTTTGTGGCGCCCTCGCCATCTTTGGCAAGCATACTTACAACAGAATTGCAGATTTTGTAAAGCGCATGGCAGAATTTCTGATAATTTTCGCTGTCCGCTGTATCAATACGGCTGTTTTCGCAAAGTCCGTTTGCCAGAATCGCAACCGTATCATTGGTGGAAGTGTCGCCGTCCACCGACAGCATATTATATGTTCTTTCCACGCACCAAAGGAGCGCGCTTTTTAAACATTCCGCCGTGATATTCGCGTCTGTTGTGATAAAGGAAAGCATTGTCGCCATATTGGGGTGAATCATACCGCTGCCCTTGGCTATGGCGCCGATGGTGCAGGTTTTGCCGTCTATTTCAAAAGAAACGGCAATATTCTTTTGCACGGTATCGGTGGTCATAATCGCCTGTGCCGCCGCATCCGAACCGTCCGTCGAAAGTCCGTCGGCAAGCGCTTGCATCCCGTTTTGTATGGGCTCTAAATCAATGGGCTGACCGATTACGCCCGTGGAGCCGACAATTACATCTTTTGGGGAAACGCCCGTATACTCTGCCGCAAGGTCGCACATTGCCTGCGCCTTTTCCACGCCGTCGGCGTTACAGGTATTGGCGATACCGCTGTTGCAAATCACCGCCCGTGCTTTACCGTTTTCGAGGTTTTTGCGGGTGACGGTAATCGGCGCGCCATACACAAGATTTTTGGTGTAAACCGCCGCCGCATCACATTCGGTTTCGGACAAAATCAGCATTAAATCCTTTTTGTCCTTATTTTTGCGAATGCCGCAGTGAATGCCGTTGGCTTTGAAGCCTTTTGGCGAGGTCACCCCGCCGTTTGTGTCGATTTTGATTGAAAATGCCATATGTTTCTCCTGTTTATTTCAATATCGGTAGGGCGGGGGTGATTCCCCTGTTAGGGGAAATGTCTGCGCAGCAGACAAAAGGGTGCCTGAATTCGGAGAATTTGCCCCCGCCGCAGATGTTCATACAATCCGCGGAACGGTCAAGACCGTTCCCTACAAGCAAAGGTTGAGATTATAAATTCAAATTGTATTCTGCCGAGAGCCCCATTTTGATGTTCATACATTCCAACGCCGCGCCGCTGGCGCCTTTGCCGAGGTTATCGTAACGGGCGAGAAGCAAAATGCGTTCGTCATTGCCGAAGACGGTAATATCCATACTGTCCGTTCCCGCTTTGGCGTTGGCGGAAAGGAAGCCCGCCTCGTCCATACTGTCTTTAAAACGCACAATTGGGGTATTGTATTTCTCTTTGTAAAGCGTTTTGATATCCTCTGCCGTTTTGCCGTCCTTTAAATCACTTTTGAAAATCGGCACGGTAACCAGCATACCGCTGAAATAATCGCAGATAAACGGGCAGAAAATCGGCGTTGTTGAAAGCCCCGAAATTGCGCGCATTTCTTTTAAATGCTTGTGCTCTTGGGTGAGGGCATAAGCACGAGGCGCGTCCAAAAGCGGTTCGCGCTCGGCGCCCTCATACTGTTCAATTCCCTTTTTGCCTGCGCCGCTGTACCCCGACATTGCGTGGCACGAAAAAGCGTGGTCGGGCGAGACAAATCCCGCGTCCACCAAAGGTTTGACAAGGGCGATAAATCCGCTTGCGTAGCACCCCGGCACGGCAATGCGGTTGGAATTTTTGAGTTTTTCCGAAAGGTCTTCTGAAAGCTCGGGAAAGCCGTAAGCAAATGCCTCGTTTGTGCGGTGCGCGGTAGAGGTATCAATCACGATTGTGTTGTCGTTTTCGATTAAGCCCACCGCCTCCACAGCCGCCGCATCAGGCAGGCAGAGAAAGGCGATATCTGCTGAATTGAGCGCTTCTTTGCGCAATTTTAAATCCTTGCGTTTTTCTTCGGGCAAGGTAATTAGTTCTATATCGGTACGGGTTTTCAGGCGGTCAAAGATTTTTAACCCTGTTGTCCCCTGCGAGCCGTCAATAAATACTTTGGTCATAAATTGTGATTTCTCCATTCGTTCCTTGCCCCCTCTGACGAGGGGGCTGTCGCCATCAGGCGACTGGGGGAGAGATTTCTCACCTATTGTCTCTCCCTCCGTCACGCCTTACGGCGTGCCACCTCCCTCATCAGAGGGAGGAATAAAAGGTTTATTTGTTGATTTCTTTTACTCTTTTCACTTGTGCAAGCACATTTTGCGGTGCAGGACCGCCGAGTGAGGTACGGTCATTTACGCATTTATCAAGATTGATTGCCTCATACACGCCGTCATCGAACAAATCGCAAACACCTTTATACTCTGCAAGGGGCAGGGTTTCCAATGTTACGCCTTGTTTAATGCAAAGGGCAACCAACTCCCCTGTTGCCTTGTAGGCGTCACGGAACGGCAGACCTTTTGACACAAGGTAATCGGCGCAGTCGGTGGCGTTGATAAACCCGCCTGCCGCGGCTTTGCGCATATTTTCGGGTAGCGCGGTCATCGTATCAAGCATGGGAATAAACGCCGTCAAGCACATTTTGACCGTATCGAACGCATCAAAAATCGCCTCTTTGTCCTCTTGCATATCCTTGTTGTAAGCAAGGGGCAAACCTTTCATCATGGTTAAAAGGGTCATCAAATCGCCGAACACTCTGCCCGATTTGCCCCGTATCAGTTCCGTAATGTCGGGGTTCTTTTTCTGCGGCATAATGGACGAGCCTGTGGAAAACGCATCGTCCAATTCCACGAATTTAAACTCCCAAGAGCACCACAGCACGATTTCCTCTGAGAAACGGGACAAATGCACCATCAAAATGGAGAGCACTGCGGCTAACTCCATACAAAAATCACGGTCGGAAACGCTGTCGAGAGAATTTTGCATTGCGCCCGTAAATCCAAGTGCCTTTGCCGTCATTTCGCGGTCAGTGTTGTAGGTTGTGCCCGCCAATGCGCACGCGCCCAAAGGCGAAACATTCATTCTTTCTCTTGCATCATGAAGTCTTGCCTTATCCCGAAGGAGCATTTCGGCATAAGCCAGTAAGTGATGCCCGAAAGTGATGGGTTGTGCGCGCTGCAAATGGGTGTAGCCCGGCATAACGGCATTGCTGTACTGCTCGGCTTTTTTGCAAAGCACATCGACAAGTTCTGTCAGTTGCGCATACAATTCGTCACACGCTTTGCGCAGATACAAACGAATATCGACTGCCACTTGGTCATTTCGACTGCGGGCGGTATGTAAGCGTTTGCCCGCCGCGCCGATACGCTTAGTCAGTTCCCCCTCCACAAAGGTATGAATGTCCTCCGCGTTGGGGTCAATTTCCAATTCGCCGCTTTCGATTTCCGCTTTGATGGCGTTCAAACCCTCGGTAATCGCCGCCAAATCCTCGGCGGAAATAATGCCCTGCGCACAGAGCATTGCCGCGTGCGCAAGACTACCGTCAATGTCCTCGCGAAACATGCGGCTGTCAAATTTAATCGACGAATTAAAATCATTTGTTTTGGGATCTAATGCCTTTTGAAATCTGCCCTGCCAAAGCTGCATATGTATTTCTCCTGTAAGTAGTACAATACGACAAAGGGAAAAATCCTTTGTCGTGTCAATCTGAAATCCTCCCTCTGACGAGGGAGGTGTCAAACGCATAAGCGTTTGACGGAGGGAGAGATGGAAAAATTCTCTCCCCCAGTCACGCTTCGCGTGCCAGCCCCCTCGTCAGAGGGGGCAAAATAAAATCTTATTTGTTTTGCTCTCTTTGTTGGTCAAGCAAAGCCTTAACCTTAATGGGAAGTCCGAAGAGGTTAATAAATCCTGCGGAGTCTGCTTGATTGTATGCGCCGCCGTCCTCACCGAAAGACGCCACATTTTCATCATACAGCGTGTAAGGTGAAGTGATACCCGCGTTCATTACATTGCCTTTGTAAAGTTTTACCTTTACATCGCCTGTAACGGTTTCCTGCGTCTTATCGACAAATGCGGAAAGCGCCTCACGAAGCGGCGTAAACCACTGCCCGTTATAGACAATTTCGCCGAATTTTTGAGAAACCAATTTTTTGTAATGCTGTGTCTCTTTGTCCAGCGTAATCATTTCCAAAAGCTCGTGTGCCTTGTAAAGGATTGTGCCGCCGGGGGTTTCATATACGCCTCTCGACTTCATACCGACTAAACGGTTTTCGACGATGTCTAAAAGTCCGATACCGTTTGCGCCGCCCAGCTCGTTGAGTTTTTCGACGATTGAAAGGCCGTCCATTTCTACGCCGTCCAAAGCGGTGGGCACACCCTTTTCGAAGTGAATGGTCACATAGGTGGGCTTATCGGGAGCCTGCTCGGGCGCAACGCCCAATTCCAAGAAGCCCTCTTTTTGGTACTGCGGCTCGTTGGCGGGGTCTTCCAGGTCAAGACCTTCGTGCGAGAGATGCCACACATTTTTATCCTTGGAATAGTTGGTTTCCCGGTTGATTTTCAACGGAATGTTGTGTGCCTCGGCGTACTCGATTTCCTCTTCACGGGATTTAATATCCCACTCCCGCCACGGGGCGATAATTTCCATTTCGGGGGCAAATGCTTTTAAAGTCAGTTCAAAACGCACTTGGTCGTTGCCCTTACCTGTGCAACCGTGACAAATCGCGTCTGCGCCCTCTTTTTTGGCGATTTCCGCAAGGCCTTTTGCAATGCAGGGACGCGCGTGGGAAGTGCCGAGTAAGTAGGTTTCATAATCTGCACCTGCTTTCAAGCACGGCCAAATGTACTCCTCAACATACTCCTTTTTCAGGTCGAGCACATAGAGTTTGGAAGCGCCGGTTTTGATTGCCTTTTCTTCCAATCCGTCAAGCTCGGTGCCCTGCCCCACATCGCCCGAAACAGCGATAACCTCGCAGTTGTTATAATTCTCTTTCAGCCACGGGATGATGATAGAAGTATCAAGACCCCCCGAATACGCCAAAACAACCTTTTTAATATCTTTCTTATCCATAAAAAGCCCTCCGATTTGTATGTTCTTTTGATTACAAGGCAATTATACACTCTTTTCGCATAAAATCAAGTGTTTTTTGTATATTTATTCATAAAATCTGTATATTTGTGGAGAATGTCGGAATAAATATGCATATTCGCCTACAAATTATGCAGATTTTATGCAGAATTCCAATTTTGTATGTAAAAATATGCAATTTCAGAAAAAAAGGCGTATCGGGCAATTATTACATTAACTACTATATTT